>JAIETQ010000024.1 GCA_019744995.1 Amoebophilaceae bacterium | reverse complement strand
ACAGCCGCTAAAAAAGAGCTGGCTTTTTTAGCGTATCTTGTAGCAATTCCCCTCCATCGTTTCATACGAAGAAAAGTATTTTCAATAATACGCCTCATTTTATAAGTGCTTTTGTCATAATCTCTTTGGATCTTCCGATGCTTTCTGGGAGGAATAACAGGTTTTATCCCTTGTTTATGGGCTTGCTTTATAATCGAATCGCTGTCATAGCCTCGATCAGCTAGTAGGCATACTGCTGGTAAATTTGCTATAAGCAAGTGAGCTTGTGTGCAATCAGCTGTGGTACCTTGCGTAATTACCCATATAGATGGCTAAATGCAAAACTGATTGCCCCATCAGCTAAATCATTCATAATCAAATTATCCTGTTCAAGTAAAAAATTTAGAATCTCAGTCCGACCTTGCATAGTCGCAACCATTAATGGTGTAGCACGCCTGAAAAATTGATAGGTAGTTTTATTCATACTCGAGGAATGTGACTGAGCAGTACCTTGAGTACCTTGATTTTGGGTCCATGTTGTTTCTTCAGCGTGAGATGCAGTGTTAAAATCACAACCTTTCCCTATAAGAAACTTTACAATTTTTGTATTTCCAGCATAAGTAGCTAAGAAAACAGGAGTTAAACCAGAAAACGTTTGTAAGTGATAGTTACAATATAAAGGGTTTTCTAAAATTTTTTTAACTTTATTAACATCATCCAAACCTGTTATAGCTAAAGTAAATGCATTGGCCTCATAAGCCAATCTATTTACTTTTTTTAAACCATCCTGTTTAGCATGGTTTCTAGGTATGTTATTTTTATTGTTTCCAGACATGTTGTTTTTATGCACACGTCCACATCCTATGAGCAATAGGATGATTAAAGTAAAAGATGATAACTTCATAATATAGGCTATATAATAACAATAAAATAAAAAAAGAGCAACATACTAGTTGTGCTAGTAGTTGCTCTTTATCCTATAATTTAGCTAAAATAAACTATAAAAACCTATTTTACTTCTTCAAAATCCGCATCCTTCACATTATCATGCTGATCATGCATTTCATCAGACTCTTCTTCTACTGGGGCGGAAAAAGTTGTTCCTTGATTATCCTGATTTTGTTGCTGATAAACCTGTAACATAACCTGACTCCAAATTTTACTCAGCGCCTCCATACTTTGATCTATAGATTGCATATCTTTTTCTAGATGCGCTTTTTTTAGATCAGCTAAAGGTGCTGTTAATTTTTGCTTGTCTGTTTCAGCAATCTTTTCACTAAACTCTTTTAATTCCTTTTCAACTCTAAAAATTAATGACTCCGCTAGATTCAATTTATCGGCTTGATCTCTTTCTTCTTTATCTGCAGCGGCATTAGCCTCTGCTTCTTTTTTCATACGTTCAATTTCATCCGCGGTTAAACCAGATGAAGCCTCTATGCGAATCTTTTGCTCCTTACCCGTATCCTGATCTTTTGCAGAAACATGCAAGATGCCATTTGCATCTACATCAAAACAAACCTCTATCTTTGGTACACCCTTCGATGCAAGCCTGATATCAGTTAAATGGAATTGACCCAATGTGCGGTTATGCTTTGACATGGGCCTGTTGCCTTGTAATACATGTACGGTAACACTAGGTTGATTATCTGTAGCAGTAGAAAAAACCTCTGACTTTTTACATGGGATGGTCGTATTGGCCTCAATTAATTTAGTAAATACCCCCCCAACAGTCTCAATGCCCAAAGATAATGGCAATACATCCAGCAACAAGATATCATTAACCTCTCCGGTTAATACGCCGCCTTGAATCGCAGCACCTACCGCAACAACTTCATCTGGATTCACCCCTTTTGAAGGCTTTTTACCAAAAAATTTAGCTACTTCTTCCTGTATTTTTGGTATACGCGTAGACCCACCTACCAAAATAACCTCATCGATTTTGCTTTTTGCATCTACGCTACCACCAAAAGCATCTTTTAAAGCTTGCTCACAAGGAATTAAAACACGTTTGACTAAATCATCTATAAGTTGCTCAAACTGTGCCCTAGTTAACTGCTTTACAAGATGCTTGGGCATACCATCAATGGCCGTGATATAAGGCAGGTTAATTTCAGTAGTATTGGTATTAGAAAGCTCAATCTTAGCTTTTTCTGCCGCTTCTTTAAGTCGCTGTAAAGCTGTTGGATCTTTTCTGAGGTCAACATTTTCTTCTTTCTGAAAACTATCTACTAGCCAATTGGTAATTTTTTGATCAAAATCATCTCCACCTAAATGCATATCGCCATTGGTTGACTTTACCTCAAACACCCCATCACCTAACTCTAAAATAGAAACGTCAAACGTGCCACCACCAAGGTCAAATACAGCAATGACCATATCTTTATGTTGCTTATCTAGGCCATAAGCTAAGGCGGCAGCAGTTGGTTCATTAATAATACGTTTTACAGTAAGACCTGCAATTTCACCTGCTTCTTTAGTAGCCTGCCTTTCTATATCGTTAAAGTAAGCCGGTACAGTAATAACCGCTTCGGAAACCGTAGTGCCTAGATAATCTTCTGCGGCTGTTTTCATGCTTTGCAAAATAACCGCAGAAAGCTCCTGAGGCGTATACAACTTATCTCCTATACGCACACGAACCGTATCATTATTACCCGCTTCTACCTTATAGGTAACTGATTGTAGTTCATTAGCCACACTACTGTGATTTTTTCCCATAAAACGTTTAATCGAGCTTATCGTATTATGCGGATTGATAACCGCTTGTCGCTTAGCGGGATCTCCTACTTTACGCTCTCCCTTGCCATTGTCCAAAAATGCTATTACAGATGGTGTAGTTCTTTTTCCTTCATTATTAGCAATAACAACCGGCTCATTACCCTCCATAACTGCAACACAAGAGTTTGTGGTGCCTAAATCAATTCCAATTATTTTTCCCATTTCTTTCTTAAGTTTGTATTGATATAATCAAGTTTATTGTTAATATAGATGCCATGATAAAGATTTAAAATATCTTAGTATTACAGATTTATCTGCTTTTTTATGTATATACTACAAGCAAATTTTATGCCATAGATGATGTACAACAACTAGTTATGCCATTTTGGCATAACTATGCGAATTACTAAGATAGATTTACCCGTTTACTGCATGAATAGGAAAAAAATAATTTTATAAAATAAAACTAAAAAACAAGATTTTAAATTTTTTTTATTAAATTCACGGGAATTCTTTATCAACATAATAACATTATATATTTATGAAACCATGCAAACCTATACCTTGGTTTAAAACTTTGGTAAATTTTATTCTGCCCATAAAAAAAGTAGAGAGAAAACGAATTGCTTTATTGCTGTTGTTAAAATTTTTTATTTCTTTTGTCTACTGCATCCTCACCTCTCTAAAAGATACCACACTAGTCACTGCCCAACATTCCGCCGCTGAAGTTATTCCTATCGTCAAAGGTTACCTTATTTTTCCTATCTCTATAGGAATATTCATGCTATATACTTACCTGAATAACCATTTAAAACAATCAACCCTATTTTATGCTACTATCCTTACTTTTTTAGGCTTTATCTTGCTCTATGGATTTGTCTTATACCCCAATGCAGCTAAAATCAGTCCGAATGCTACAGCCGATTGGTTGAATAACTACTCGAATGGAAAATACATCCATTTTATTGCTGTATTACGCCACTGGATCCATGTATTATTCTTTATAACTGCAGAACTTTGGGGACAAATAGTCATTATGGTACTTTATTGGACCTTTGTAAACAACCTTTACAAAATCAATGAGGCCAAACGATTATATGCTATCTTAATTGCTGCAGGGGATCTTGCCATCATTACCTCCGCACCATTAATCTTAGCTTATACCAAAAAATATAAGCATATCGATTTTATATTAACTGTACAAGCTCTATTAGGTTATGTTGTCATTTTATGCCTACTTATTGTAGCTACCTATTGGAGCGTAAATCGAATAAGAACAGAGGTGTCAGATGGGCAACAGGCAGCTGCACCACAAAAAAAGCTGCATTTATCATTTTTAGAAAGTATAAAACATATTTCTTCGTCAAAACATCTCATTGGTATTGCTACCATGATGATTGCTTGTGGACTCTCTATCAACCTACTAGAGGTAACTTGGAAATCTTATCTTAAAGAAGCCTTTTCACGATCATCAGACTATCAAATATTTACATCAAAAATTAACTTATGGGTAGGTATCATTGCTTTTAGCCTTTCTTTTTTTGCTAGTGGTGGCATCATTCGAAAATTTGGATGGAAACTAACCGCACAGATAGCACCTATAACCATTGGAATAGGCGGTTGCCTTTTCTTTTTACTGAGTTACAGCAAACATAATATGCCACACTTAACTGACTGGATGGGATCTAAAATCATACTATATATTGTATTTGCAGGTGGCATACAAAGCTTATTGGCAAAAGTTGTCAAGTATGTTTTTTTTGATAAAACGATACAGATAGCCTACATACCGCTAGATCCAGAAACCAAAATTAAGGGTAAAGCTGCGGTGGATTTACTAGGATCTCGATTGGGCAAAGCAGGCTCTTCCTGGATCCACACTGGTTTACTTTTCTTTTCCCAAACGCATAGCATCCAACCTGCTTCGGGTATACTGTTTATCATTTTATTTATCTCTGCTATCCTCTGGTACCATGCTACTACCTATGTTAGTAAACAACTTGCGAATTTTGAAGAGCAAGAACCCGAGTAAGTAGAGGAAAGAGATAAGCTATTTCATAATCTTTCTAAGATTCAATGCCTTCCTATATTTATTGGCATTTTTTATATGTGCTTGGTAGGTCTTAGCAAAATAATGAAATCCAGAAAAATCTTCTTTTGCTGAAAAATATAAGTAATCATGTCTTACATAATTGATTACCGCATCAATCATAGCCTTACTAGGCAAGGTAATAGGACCAGGTGGTAATCCTTTTTTTCGATAAGAATTATAAGGAGAATCCACATAAGTATCCTTTAATAATACCCGATTTTTAACTTGAGGGTTCTGCTCTTTCAAAGAATAAAGCAACGTAGGGCATGATCCAATACGCATATTACGTTTAAGTCTATTGATATAGACCCCTGCAATCATAGCTGCATCTTCCTGAAAATTTGTTTCTGATTGTACTATAGAAGCTAAAATAGAAACTTCTATAGGAGTTAATGAAAGCTGCCTTAACTGATTTAAACGTACATTGTTCCAAAAACGCTGGTAAGCATTCAACATCAGCGCAAAAAGTTTTTCTGCTGTAATAGTCCAATAGACCTCATAGGTATCTGGAATAAACATCGTCAATACGTTTTCTGGTGTAAACCCATACGTAGCTAATTGCGTAGCATCATTAAGCTGATTCAACAACGCTGCCTTGTCTACCCCTATACGCTTAGTAAGTTGTTCTACTAAATCCAATTTGTTTTGGGCCATAGAAAAGGTAAGTCTTACGGGGGTTTGTCGCCCCCCACGAAGTGTTTTAACCGCTTCCCAATTGCTCATATTGGTAGAGAATCGATACTGACCAGGAAATAGTTTAGGGTTATATCGACATAGATAGGCTGTCAAAAAAAAAGAAGTAGGAGAAGTTAGGTATCCTTCTTGTTCTAATAAATCCTTAACCTGTTTAAGGGTATATCCTCTCGGAATAATAAGCAATCTATCGGATTGACCTACCAAAATATTAGGACTCGCTATGAGCTTATAGGCCAAATAGACAGTTATGGGGATAAAAAAAAGGAGTATGCGTATAGGCTTATAAAAAGAATGTGTATGTTTAGTTATATAGGGGTGTTTCATCTATTGTTAGGTTTATTTGCAAGTAAATGTTCTAATATAAAAATAACATAGCACAACTACCAAAAAATTTCACCTATTTTTGGAGTGAACAGGATTTGTCGCTTTATTTTTTTATCTTTAACCAGCATTGAACTATAAAGTTTTCTTTTTACCTTTTTACTTTTGATCAGTTGCCTATTTATGAAATACTTTCTCCTATTGCTATGTTGTATTGGATTATTAACTGGTACATGTAAAGATATACAACCACCCCATACGGATGAACACCCGATTTGGAATTATCTAAATGAAAAGGAAGAGGATCTACCCGAAGACAAATCTATCATTACAAAGCTGGGTTTTCAACGGATGCGTTTTCATGTTACCGCTCAACAGCAATGTCTTACACCAACTCTTATACCGCCAGATAAAAATATTGTACAAATCACTGAAAATGAAACCAAAGATTTAGTCTTAACCCCCTCTCGGTATGGGGCTGTAACCTTAGAAAAATTTCCTAAAACCTTGAAAGACCGCATGCCATATAGATATGGTCATAAAACAGGAGGCATGCCAGCGTCATTTTTAGAGGAATTGTTAGCAATAGATCCCGATAATGCCCAGGAGGCTATTGTAGTTATCGCTACCGGTATCAAAGGTTATTTAGGTATCAGTAAAGAGTTAGAGGAAGCGCTTCAAGAAAAAAAGAAGAGGGGAGTGATTAAAGATTACATAGTGGTAAAAACGGCCCATGCTGTAAACTATTACAATAAATATGTGAAAGAGGGTAAAAAAGTTTTTGCTTTTATCCATACAGCTGGCTGATGGGGGTGCGGTACTTTACTTAATTTTTACTACATTTAATATAGATTAGTTTGTAGCTGTTGTTATTAGTTTCTTTGGTCTTAGTGGATAGCCTTGGTTGGTTGCTACGCTTAACAAGTATACGTTATGAAACAATTTTTAGATAAGCTACATAAAAACAAATGGTTAACTCCATCTATTTTAGCCATGCAACTTGCTTGTACACACCCAGCCCACCACTTTGGTACCGATACCACCTTACTAGTTAGCCATACCAATACCCCAGAAAAATGTTGCCCTGATGGTGATGCATCTATGCTCATTATACAATCTATGGCACACTATATCCTAGAAAACATCAACCATCAGGCCAAGTTTCATGCTTGTTTTTCTAAACCAAATCCCCCGTTAGGAGCTATCATAGATAAGTTCAAAGGAGTAAAAGCGGTTTATTTTTATGACCTACATCCTGATATAAGTAACTACACCCTAGATGCTACCCATCTGCATGTGTATGACCATCACCTTACCTCTTTGGGTATGGATACCAGCAGCGGGCCTTTTGCCACTTTATCTAAACAACAAATTAAAGCAGTATTGAGCAACGTATCGGGTACACATTTAGCCGCATACCACTTTATGCATTTAATCTTCCAGTATTACAAGACAACAGCTAAACCATTTGCTGAGTTAAAAAGTGAATTTAATAAAGAAGGAGCTGCCTTACAGGCTATACATGCCTTTGCCTACATGCGCAAGTTAGCTCCTATTGTAGCAGGAGACCTCGATATAAGCACGGATGCTCCTATAAAAAAATTACTCACCCTAAATATGCTAAATTTATTAGAAAATATTGGTTTAACCGACCTATATAGTCTAGGGGGAGGTAAGCAATTACCTGCTTTTAACCCCATCGATTTAACATCCAATACCTTATCTGCACTCCTTACAGATACCCTGGCGGGTATTAAACAAAAAGGCATAACATGTCCTACGATAACTAAGGAAAGTATTACCATGAATGTCTATGATCACCTATTCCAAACCGCATCTACCTTTAAGCGAGATGGAAGAGAAGCTATGATGGACAAAGCATCCTTAGCTCATATGATTCAACATTTAGACAACCTAGCATTAACACCAACAATGCAAGAAAAGCTAGCCCCCTACTTGTCAAAAAAGTATGACTTATTTGCACTAATGCGTGGCGTAGGCCCATCGTTGTTACCTCCTATGCGATACCTAACAGAAAAAGTGCTATTAGACGGTGAAGCTGTAGAACTCATTTATTTCCCATTTTCACCTAGTTCAAGTTGTGCTGGGAATGAAGTATTAGATTTACTAGAATTTAATATTGAAGAAAAGGAGCGATTCATACAAGCCACACAAGGGGGGACACTGCGTGAAATAGAGCGCTATATTCAAGAAATTATAGCCCCTAGCGAGTCTGGAACTAAGCAACTATGCATCCTAGAAGGAGCTGCATCGGTAAGTTTTCGTGCCAATTTTGATATGATCGACTATGATTTTGAGCATAATAAAGTGATTAATCACCTATCCCAACTGGGAATTAATGGTGGAGGCCACCCTAGGGCTGCTGGATGCAGCAAAACAGATCCGGGATTTTTAAAATTCAAAGCACAAGTTTTGAACAATCAAGTGAGGTTGCCATTGGCAACAACCTAAACTGCCTATAAATTTCCTGCTACAAATCCTCACTAGAAAGTAAGCATTTGCAGCAAGAAATTAGCCAATTTATCAAACTTAAAAACTAATACTCATCTTCATTAAAGATAAAATCATCACCGCTCAGATAATCGGGCCATATTTCCTCAATAGATGTATAAGGATAATCATCATCATCCAACTCTTCTAGATTTCTAACCACCTCCAAAGGAGCGCCAGACCGCTTAGCGTAATCTATCAATTCATCCTTGGTAGCTGGCCAAGGGGCATCTTCTAAATAAGATGCCAATTCAAGTGTCCAATACATAATTATAAAAGTAAAAAATAATCTATTTTAGTTTCATTTATAAAAGTAAAAAATAATCTATTTTAGTTTCATTCCATTTAAAAAACTATTACTAAACACATACCTGAAAATCCTAAACAAACAATAGGTTTTATATCACCCATTAGCCTTTAGACCATTGCTTAATCATCTTCCTCACATACATTTAGATTCGTTTTTAACTAATATATTTTATATTAAATTATAATGCAATAGCGCAGACCCACTTTTTATAAAAAATCATTTTAACTACCTATTTATGAGAAATTCCTTGCTTATTGCCAAACGTTATGCAAACAAAAAAAGTAACAAAACATTAGTCCATAAGCTATCCCAACTTGCTCGTTATAGTATAGCATTAGCTACCACTATACTGATATTGGTACTATCTACCATGAGGGGCATAAACAACCTGCTTTTTTCTCTATTTAACAGCTATACGCCTGTTTTAAAAATAGAACCAAAAAAAAGCAAAACCTTTATCCGCAACCCGTTACTAAAGGAATCTATTGAAAATATAGCTGATATCCAAACTATAGTAGAAAATTTAGAAGCAACCGTCTGCATAGCATTTCATAAACAACAGACCCTGGGTCTAATTAAAGGCGTTTCACCTAATTTTTCAGCAAGTGGTTATTATAAAAATGCTATAACTATAGATAGAGATAGTTTTTGCGCCACCAAACATGGAAAATATGGCGGGGTTATAGACTTATATAGCAGCAAACGTCTGCGGTTACCCCTCCATGAAAAAAATAGTACTATAGCGGTTCTTTATCCTAAAAAGATTTCGCTTAATACCACTTTTGCTCAACCCTACCTAAAAAAAAGCTTGTGGATCCATGGGGTCTTTAATACCCCTCACATAGAAGATAGGTGCGTTATTACACCCATTCATTTTGTAGAGGAACTAACGGGTCGATTCCATGAACGCACCTCATGGGAGGTTGTACTCAAAGAGACAACCAAAGAGATCTATACCATACAAGCTCAGATACAAAAACTGCTACCTGCCACCTTAAAAGTAGCTAACCGATATGAACAAAACCAGCTCCGACAAAAGGCCATTGCTATGGAGCGACTCTCGGTTTATTTCATTTGCTCCTTAGTTTTGTTGCTCGCCTCGCTACATATATTTTTTATGTTATCTCTGTTGCTCATAGAAAAGAAACATGAGATCATAACACTCTATTCCATGGGGGCACAGCCCCAACAAATCAGCCGTATGATCCTCTATCATGCGATGTTAATATCCTTAGAAGGGATGGCATATGGCACAGCCATTGCTTGGGTATTGGGAACTTTACAACAAAAATTTGGGTTTATAACACTCACGGCCCTTAAAAAGATGGGCACTATCCCCTACCCTATAGAGCTGCAGACCAAATATTTCTTATACACTGCCCTTTTAACTGGGTTTTTTAGCTTTTTAGCAGCGTTATGGCCAGCAAAACAAGCAAGACAATGGATCAACAACAAAAAGGTACTGTAACAAAACTGCTTGTTTATTCCAATAAATGCACTATATTTATCGTGATTTTTATAGATAGTAACAGCTGTAAAGAGTCAAAACAATTAATAGAACAATTTATGCCATATTGAAATTCCCATTGCAACAAAATACGACTCTGATCAACGATCATCAGATGATAGGTGTGACATAATACATAATCTTAGCGATTCAAAACCTCTACAGCAACAAGGTATTTGTATCCGAGAACTTCATGATTAAGGTCCATGCACAACCAACCACTTTATAACAACACCAACTATGCGACCTTACAACTTTACCTCTATAGAAGAAAAGTGGCAAAAGATATGGAAAAAACAAAAAGGAAGCATACCCCATGCCTCTCCTCAGCAACCACCCAAATACTACCTATTGAACATGTTCCCCTATCCCTCAGGATCGGGGCTTCATGTAGGACATCACACCGGTTATGTAGCCTCAGACATCCTAGCCCGTTATTATAGACATCAGGGGTATCAAGTCATGAATCCCATGGGATTTGATGCCTTCGGACTTCCTGCTGAGCAATATGCCATCCAAACGGGCAGACATCCCGCCATCACTACTGGTATTAATATCGCTAGGTACAGAGAGCAGTTTGACCAAATAGGGTTAGATTTTGATTGGGATAAACAAATAGATACCAGTGACCCCGCCTATTATAAATGGACCCAATGGATCTTTTTACAACTATTCAACGCCTGGTATAACCATACCACAGAAAAAGCAGAGCCTATAGCCACTTTAATAGAAAGGTTTACCCATCAGGGCAACCATACGATAAATGCTGCCTGTGACGAAGACACCCCCCTTTTTTCAGCTGAGGAGTGGAAGAGATTTAGCCCATCTGAACAACAAGCCAACTTGTTGCCTTATCGATTGGCTTACTTAAAATATAGTACCGTCAATTGGTGTGAGGCGTTGGGGACTGTGCTAGCCAATGAAGAGGTGAAAAATGGATGTTCCGAAGTGGGCGGCTACCCCGTTACACGCAAGAAAATGAAACAGTGGAGCTTACGCATGACTGCCTATGCCGGACGACTCTTAGCCGATTTAAACCCACTCGATTGGCCGCTTTCTACCAAAGAGATGCAAAAAAATTGGATCGGTCGTTCTGAAGGAGTAGAGATTACTTTTAAGGTCCAAGGATCATCCGATCAAACCATTAAGGTATTTACTACGCGACCGGAAACTATTTTTGGGGTCTGTTTTATGGTGCTGGCGCCGGAACATCCTTTTGCAAGCTTTATGGCAGCACAAACAGCCAATCCAATGCTGATCGATTATATCGAAAAAACTAAAAATCAGACCGATAGAAACCGACTCATAGAGGCAACGGGTTGCAGTGGCGTCTTTCTAGATGCCTATGTAATGCATCCCTTTACAGGGGTGCCTCTTCCTATCTGGATAGCAGATTATGTACTGCCTGATTATGGAACCGGTGCTATAATGGGTGTACCTGCACATGACAACCGAGACTATACCTTTGCACAAGCTTTCAAATTGCCAGTTATGGCGGTCATAGAAAGTAATAAACCGCCAGAAGCGGGCGCCTATGAAGCCCAAGAGGGGATCATGATTAATTCTAGCTTGCTTAATGGATTATCTGTTCCCATGGCTTTTGAACGGATTATACAAGAACTTACCCAAAAAGGGATAGGCAATTATCGGGTCCGTTATAAAGTGCGTGACCCTATTTTTAGTCGACAACGCTACTGGGGAGAACCCTTTCCTATATACTACAAGGAAGATGGATTGCCTTATGCCCTTGCTGAAGATCAACTACCACTGGTTCTGCCAGCGGTAAATAATTATAAGCCTAATCAATTTGGAGAACCACCTTTAAGCCATGCGTTAGATTGGGCCACCCCAGCAGGATATCCTTTTGAATTAACCACCATGCCAGGATGGGCTGGATCGAGTTGGTATTTTTTGCGCTACATGGATCCGCATAATACCCATGCTTTGGTAGATAAAAAGCAAGCAGCCTATTGGAACCAAGTAGATTTCTACATAGGTGGTTCAGAACATGCAACGGGCCATCTGTTGTATGCCCGTTTCTGGACCAAGGTACTCTATGATTTGGGACATATTGATATAGAAGAACCCTTCCTCAAATTATTTCATCAAGGTATGATTTTGAGTTTTTCTGCATTAGCTTATAGGATCAAAGATAAAAATGAATTTGTTAGCTTTAATTTAAAAGAGGGCTATGATGTAGTGGCTATCCATCTGCCTACAACTTTTGTACAAAAGAATGTATTGGATATTGAAGCTTTTAAAAACTGGCGACCAGAATTTGCCGAGGCTACCTTTATTTTAGAAAATGGTCAATATCTATGTGGCAGTAAGCTAGAAAAAATGTCTAAATCTAAACACAATGTAGTCAACCCAGACACGGTGATTGCCCAACATGGAGCTGATGCCTTACGGCTTTATTTGATGTTTTTGGGCCCCTTAGAGGAATCGAAACCGTGGGATTTGTCGGGCATAGAAGGAACCAGTCGCTTCTTGCATAAGGTATGGCGTTTTGTAGAGGAAAGAGATTGGGCAACTACTGCGGACGCGTCTGCGGACACGTCCGAGGATGTCACTAAAATCATGCATCAGACTATTAAAAAAGTCAGAGGAGCTATTGAAAGCTGTTCCTTTAACACCGCCATAAGTAGTTTAATGATTTTTTTCAATAAATTATCGGTGCAGGAAAGGGTTGAAAAAATGGTGATAGAAAATTTTATACTGCTTTTAGAACCTTTTGCGCCTTATATAGCGGCTGAGTTGTGGGAAAGGATATATAATGGGGAGCATATCAAAACAGTGGCTTTTCCCACTTGGGATGAAGCTTATTTAATGGAAACCAGTTATCTTTATCCGGTTGCCATTAATGGAAAGCTGCGTACTAAGCTTATGTTTGATGGTGATACACCAGATACGATTATAGAAAAGGAAGTATTAGCAAACGAAATTATTAAAAAATGGTTGTCGGGACAAAAGGTTAAAAAGGTGGTTATTGTGCGCAATAAGATGATTAATATGGTAACATAAAAAAATGCCATTACGGTACTTTTTGTTCTTGAACGATTAAAGTATGTGTACATTTATTGTTAGTATCACTGTAAACCCCCTCGCCGGGGAGGCCTCATACTTTTTTTGACCGCAAAAAAAGTATGCAAAAAAACTCTATCGCTCCAGAACAAAAAGGCGCCGAAATTTGTAAGAAAATCCTGAGCCAGCTGAGGTCGCTCCTGCGGAGCTCAATAGCTGGCTCTGATCAGATTTTCTTACAAATTTTTTTAGGCGCTTTTTGCTCCAGTCGCGTAAAGGCATTGCAGAAAGGAGATATAAAATAGTATATAAAAATAAATTTTACAAAAACCATGAACCCAACCAAAAGATATACCATTACCGCTGCACTGCCCTATGCCAATGGCCCCATTCACCTAGGCCATGTAGCCGGAGCACATCTCCCAGCCGATATTTATGCGCGCTACTGGAGACAAAAAAAAGCCACCGTCCTCTTTATCAGTGGTTCAGATGAACACGGCGTACCTATTACCATTCGCGCACAACAAGAAAACGCCACCCCTCAAGCAATAGTAGATAAATACCATGCTTTAAACAAAAAAGCATTAGAAGACCTTGCCATCAGTTATGATATCTTTGCAAGAACCTCCTCTCCTACCCACCATAAAACCGCCGCTGATTTTTTCACCACCCTACACCAAAAATCACTCCTTGAAGTCCATGAAACCCAGCAATACTACGACCCCATCCACAAACAATTCCTAGCAGACCGATACCTTAAAGGAAGCTGCCCTCACTGCAACAACCCCAATGCCTATGGAGACCAATGCGAAAGTTGTGGCACCACACTCAGTCCCGAAGAGCTTATCAATCCAACCTCCTCAATTAGTGGCCACCGACCCATCTTACAACCCACCAGCCATTGGTTTTTACCCTTAGACCAATATGAAGCGTGGCTCAAAAGATGGATCCTAGCAGAAAATAAACCCGCTAAAACCAACGTCTATGGCCAATGCAAAAGTTGGCTAACCCATGGCCTACAAAAACGAGCCATAACCAGAGATCTCACATGGGGAGTGACCGTTCCCTTACCAGAAGGTAAAGATAAAGTACTATATGTTTGGTTTGATGCCCCCATTGGGTATATCAGCGCCACCAAAGAATGGGCCGCTCAACAACAGACCGCTTGGGAGCCTTTTTGGCAAGACCCAACCACTGATTTGGTTCATTTTCTTGGAAAAGACAATATTGTATTTCATGCCATCATCTTTCCTGTGATGCTTAAAGCCCATGGAGCATTTATTTTACCTAAAGAGATCGTCGCCAATGAATTTTTAAACCTAGAAGGTAGCAAATTTTCTACCTCTAAAAACCATGCCATTTGGCTACATGAATATGTAGCAACCTTCAAAGACAAACAAGATGTCCTGCGTTATGTGCTTTGTTCGATTGCTCCCGAACAGAAGGATAGTGACTTTACCTGGAAAGATTTTCAAGCTAAAAACAACAACGAACTGGTAGCCAATTTAGGTAATCTAGTCCATAGAACGGTCAGCTTGGTACACCAACATTTTGATGGCAAAATGCCTGCTTACACCACGCCCCATGCCAGCGACGAACAACTATTTGCTACCCTACAACTGGCTTTTGAGAAAGTAGGTAGCGCTATCGAACAATTTAGATTTAAGGAGGGGCTTCAATCCTGTATGCACTATGCCACTTTAGGCAATAAATATTTAGCCGAACAAAAACCATGGGCTGCACTTAAAACCAATCCAGCAGTAGCTGGAAGTGTGTTGCATGTTACGCTACAGCTTATCGCTACTATAGCCTTGTTGATAAAACCTTTCTTACCCTATACAAGCGATAAGATGGCGCTCCTCTTAGGCTTGAAAACAATGGACTGGGATGGGGTATCGGTCAAACATTTATTACAGGCGGGCGATCGATTAGCGCCTCCTCTATTGTTATTTGAAAAAATTGAAGATGAGGTTATCGAAGCACAGCTGGAGAAATTGAAAAATTAGTGCGGGGCTCTCACTGCGAGCTCTTGGTCAATCATATCGATAAAAGCCCTCTTATCTTGCTGTGCGGCTATATCTTGCTTTTCTATTTCGGTCATGGTACAAACCTCTTGGTATAGCTTTATCGTTTTTTCTTTTAGTTTCATGGCTTTGATCTCATTTTTTTCTATCAAATTATATAATTGTAACTGCTGGCTAGCTGTTAGCGTTTGCGCTGGTTCAGCAGCGTCATCACCACCTATAAATTGCCCCCTCTTACCATCTGCGCCAAAATAATTGGAGAATTGTGCTTTTAACAATTTATTGTATTTATCTAGTTCCTCAGCTTTTTCTCTATAATATTTAACCAACTCAATTTTTCTACCTGTTACCTCTTTATCTGATTTATAACACAATTCCATGCGCGTCTCTAATAACTTCGAAATCTTTTTTTGATCAGCAGTGGCAATTGATTTTAAATCAGATAAATGGTTTGTAAACCTGTCTAAATGCTTAATAAGCTTATCACGCGAGTTATTGAAGCTTAGACTTCCACCACTAACCTTACGCATATTGTGAACCAATTGTTTATCAAATTTCTTGATAGCCTCATCCTTAATTTTAGCCTTTTGATTATATTTAAGGATAGCATTCCTAACCTGCTGTAACACCTGCTTTGGTGTCTCAGGATCAAAAGCTGAGGTAACCTGATTCTTAACCCACTTACACGTTTTTACTACAGATCCTGATGGTTCACTCGGTGCAATAGGTTTTTTTATTTTAAAGTTTATTTTATGTCGCCCCCCAAACACCTTAGGATGCATTAATAGTATGCTACCTATACAGAACACCCCAATTATCCCATACACTTTTTTAAATTTTACCATAATTATTTATACTTGTTTAATCGTTGCTTTACCGTTCACATACATAACAGCTTCTGCCTTGTAACAACTTAAAGGTCTTGGTTTTAGTCACCCCTTGGATTACCTCAGCGGCTACTTTTTCAGCGGCTTGAATCGCTTTAGAATCACTGAATTCACCCATTTTACCCAACAATTTATTTCCTTGTGATTCGATTACGGGATGTACGCCTTTGCAGAATAGCCCCAGTAAAAAATCGGTATCATAACAACAGAGCTGTACGGGCCTAGTCTTACCCCGGTATTTTGCCACATTAATGGTCACTAAAATTCTATTTTGCATAAAGCTAACCTGTCCATAGAGTACCGTTCCAGCCTTTAACTCCACACCCCGTAGGGTACAATTTTCTTTTAGTTTTAATACCATAGAGCTGCCATGGGTAACTTTTTGCTCTTCATCTAAAAAAGCCTCATAAAATTTAGAAGTAAGCTCTTGGGTAGCAGTTGCACCCCGACGAGGCCTATCTTCCTGGCTATCTTCTTTGTCTTTATAAGAAAAAAACCAAACCGATTCCTCAGCTTCCTCTGTAACAGCAACAGGTTGCACAACGGCTGCTATCTTTTTAACCAGCGGAGGTAGTGGCACGCTATCTTTTTTAGCTTCTTCTGGCTGAGGTTTCTCTTGAAACATATGGGAAAAAGCAGAAAAAGTTTTCTTAGTCGTTTTTTTGCTCAATGCATGGGAGGTATCATCCATGGATCGATCATATTCTTTCAACAAATTTCTTTTGCGTACCTGTTTTTTTTCTTCCTTAAAATTAGGAATTTCCATACCAACCGAATGGTTCTTGTTGCTTACACCACCCCCTAAAAATAGCTTAACCCCAGCTAAAAATGCCGCTATTACGCCAAAGATGATATATACCTTATTGGTTTGCATAATACCTAGCTTTCAAAATGATACGTCCAGGAATAGATAAATTAAACACACGAGCACCCGATTGCTCAGCAAAGGAGACCAACAACCTACCCGATTTATGCGTAGTATACCGTGGTAAAACATAAACAAGGGTTTTAGCTCCATAAGCTGGAACAGAACAATCCGCTAATTGATAGACAGGATCTACCAAAATTCTACTTTTTTTGTTGTTAATATGTTGAAAAGAAGCTTCAAAAAGATCAAATTTTAAGGCAGTCTTATTTTCTATATGCACTTTTAAATAGGTATACCGCTCATCATGAAAGACATTGGTCAATGCAATGCTATAATATTTTGTATGGATGCCTTTACAACAATAGGCTTGAGGTAGCTTTTTCAAATAATGAATCTTTTTAGCTAGGCTTGGATCTTGTTGGGGAGCTTCTTCGCCAACGGCTTGCCCTGTTCTATAATCATAGACCTCTTGGGGTTCCTGGGTGGTAGATAAAAGACCATTAAAAATTTGCTTACCGCTTTTAAAAAGCACTACTATAGAAGTAGGTGCGGTATTGAATTTTATGGCTCGGAGTAAAATAATATTTTTATGCACATTGGCAACATATTCCTTGCTGGCAAGCAATACTTCTTTAACCTCTTCATCAAATAGCAAGGTGCTGATATACTGATGAGCCACTTTTACCTCTTTTAAAGAGGCGGGCATCAATAAATCATTAGATACCACACTAGTCTTAAAACCAAATAGAAATAAAAAAGCCAACCTACTTACTACCTTTACCATCATTATCTTTATGTTTATAATCTACGAAACTAAAATGTGTAATACACAAACCATAGGGGTTCTCTTTACTTCTATGGGTAGTCTTAAGCTTAAAATAGACACCACCCGAAACTTTTTTACCCCCCTCTCCTACTATCTTTTTAGCTTCTAAGCCTAGAAAATCCATTTTAACGGTATAAAACATGACCACTTCATAGGGATAATCTTCCATATTAGCCTGAAAACTATCTATAGATAAGGTAGAAATCCCATTGTAATTCCTATATAGGTCAAAAAGATTATCTTCATTAAACTTACTCTTTAAGAGCAATCCGCTTTTTCTATCCATAACGCTTAGTGCTGCATTCAAATGATCTTCATAGGTATATTCATTATTTTCGAAAGCATGCTTCATAAACTGAATGGCAAAGTTTTCTATTTCAAACTCCTCACAACGAATGGCGTAGCTTCTTTTTTTACTGCAATAGGTCCCTTCTGGGGTTACAAAATAAACCGCATCCTGATTAGAAACACTAAACCATTTAAAAGCAAAAAAGCAAACCAACCCGGTTAAGGTTATGGTAACCATAATAAACAGGTATTGAATACGCTGTATAAGTATCCCTATCTTTCTACTATTAAAAGAATCTACGCTAGACATGGTGATAGGTTTTGATCATTAGATGCGGGTTATGCACAGGTTTAAAATTTATACAGCTTATTGCCTCCTGATATAAGTTGATTGGTAAAAAAATTACCGGTAGCATTAAAAATAGGTCTACCCACTACCCCTCCAATGTATAGCGCTGTTGCTGTTGAAACCACCACATACATCAACATCAAGGCTGCCAAAGCCGCTAACTCCATCATAGAAGGGTTGTCTATAATTATAGTTAAAAATTTTAATTTGGCCAACATAACATCCATTAAAGAAAGTGTTAATCCCCAAATAAAAAAAGAAATTTGTAAACTAAACCAATGGGCAGCTACCCCAGCATAACGACCAGGAAGCGCAGCCATAGCAACCGCCAGCGGCCCCAATTGGGTAGAAAAAACCAATAGATACCCCCTAAAGGCATGCAGGACACCCCGCACAAACAGTTGAACTACCCCCAAAGATACTTTTTTTATCGCATGGTAATGAGAGGGTATCATGTCGATCCCATAGGTATACCATACACTGCTTGCTTCCGTTAATGCATCTTTTGTTTCTGTTAAATAGACACTTATTTGCTCATTTATCTTCCATAGATCCATGATGCCCACTACCATGCGGTCCAATAAGCCCATGATCTCTTCAAAATAACAAATAAAACCAATAAGACACATTCCTTTTGATAAAATATTGATTACCAACGACTGGATACTTTGACCTTGTAATCCTTCTTTGGCATAATAGAAGCAAAAGTAAAGACCCAAAAAAGTAGGAATTAAAAGAAGGGCAATGATAGAGTTTGTGTCACATATATCTTGCATAAACCCCCAGATCCCATCTTTTACATAATAAACCGAAGCATAGCGCATGTATTCCGTTATTTAATAGCAAACTGCATTTGTTCCGATACCCAACCGGCAATACCTAACAGATGATCCCCTTTTTCTTGAATTAGATGGGTGATCCTATTCCTTTCATCGGGCCTAGAGGTTAAGAGTGCATGGTCCCACAGGGAGGTATGCACTACATATACCTGAGCCTCACTCATCGCTTTAATAAACACCTCTCTATAGCCATTATTTCCATTTTTCCTCCTTAAGCTGCTGTATTTTTCCATATCAAATGCATTCATACCTAAAAAATCCCCAATTTCCTCTCTGGTAGATTGTTTGTCATTATAGAGTAAGATAAAGTTAGAGGCATTGTTTTTCATAGCGCCTGCTATTTTGGATCCCTTGATTTCATCTATATTTTGGGTAATGATGCGGATAGAGGTTTTGGTCTTTCTTCCTTTCCTAAAAAAGGCTTCAATGTTTTCTTCTGAATAATCATTCAACATGGTCCATCCCTCTTCAATGTCTATAAATTTGATGGCATCTGGATTATTAGCAACCATTTCAAAAGCAAAATCAAACAACACCTGCACCACCAGCGGATAGAGCTTTGGATTATTTTTTATAGCCTCTAACTCAAAGCAAACCAATCTATGGTCCCCTAAATGTTCTTTCTTATCTGAATTAAAGTGGTCTCTATACATCCCATAAGCAAAGGGCTCTAGCACGATAAAGAAATCATAAAAACTAAAAAGATCTTGTTCGATCAGCTTATGTACCTCTGGATCATCCGGATCTTCTAACATTTTTTTTAAAAAATTATAAAATTGCGTAAGACAGGGCACACTTTCACTTGTTAATGAAGCATAATAGGCTACAATCCATTTGGCTAGCAGGGCTTTTTCTACCTCATCCATAGGATGTGTATTTAAATCTCCCTTCCATATTTTCCCTATAAATTGGACCAAAAAAGTTATTTTATTCAGATCTGGCTTAAAGCAACCCTGGCGATTGGCCTTAATTAAAAAGGGATTTAAATAAAGCGGGGTCTCTGAGCTGTATTCAATATACTTACCCCCTAACACCTCAAAAAGTCTTCTATAGGTTCCACCACTATCAATAACAATAACAATATGACCCGCTTGAAACCTATCTTTAATCATCTTGCCATTAAAAAATGATTTACCGGAACCTGAGGGGCCAAAGATAAAGGCATTTTGGTTGTCTAAACTTAGGTTAAACGGATCATAATAGATGGGCACTTCTTGCCTATTGGCCAACAAAATACCGGTTTTATCTCCTTGCATGGGGGTGCAACTGTTAAAGTAACACAAAGCGGTTTTAAGCGCCATAGGTTGGCCTCGATAGAGCTGAGCGGCACAACCTGGCATGGATGCAAAAAACAGGTTAGCGGCGTCATAATCTTCCACAAAAGGCAACATGTCTAGTTTCTTAAACTCTTTTTTGACCACCTCTACCTGTCTACCTAGCCGCCTAGCATCGGCATCATAGACCAAAACCAAATAGTTGAGGTAGACGATAATCTCTTCTTGTTGACGCATAGCCTCTTCAAAGGCAATCAGCTCCCCTAGGTCTTGGTTGACATTGCGCAGGCCACGGTCGCTGTTTTTCATCCCTTGGGTCCATTGCAATTCTTTGGTGCGGCTTTGTAAAAAATCTTCTGTGCTGTAGACTTGTAAGGCTTGAATGGTTATATGAGGAAAGTTCATATAATGGCTCATATTCCAAGTAAAAGGGACGGTTACCCCGCCGCTACTACCTAGGTTGTTTTTGCCACAATAGTTGGGTTCTCCAGACTGGCTATGCATAGAAACCAGGGTACAATGCTTATTGCCTACCTTAAAAGCCCCTTTGGTATTGGTGATACCATGTTCTAAACCCGATACACCACCGCTAAAGTCTAGATTTAACCAACCATGGATCAGCGATAAATGATCAGCTGCTTCCATCTGTGTAGCAGACCATCGTTCGGGCAAGGACATTAGATATTCGTTGCCACACTTTCTTACCTTATCAATGGTAGTGGATAACTCTTTAAAGGGATCTAAGATCCCTCGATTGCGGGTAGAAAAAATCGTAAGGTGTGGATCTATAACGGTGGTAAAGGGGCTACAAATAATAAATAGATAGGTAGTATGCGCCAAAAAGGTATGGTCTTTGTAATAATGAAACTGCTTTTTGTGAAAGAAATTAACAAATTTATAAGATGGATCCACTTCAAAAGCGGTGGGGGTATAGGCATCTATTTGTTGTACGACTGTACCAGCTGGAAACTTTCGAATGGTTTTGGACAGCAAGTCTATATGACTCCTATAGGTCTGCTCATCTACTCCTTCATCTGGCCATAAATGCAGTTTATAGCCAATAGCTACCGCGCCATCAGCTAAAATGATCAACTCCTCGCTTAACTCATGAATGGGAATCAACTCTTCTATGTAGTCTCTTTTTGTGTTAGCTTGTGACATAGGGTTCCATATTTAGTATCTAGGTGTTTGGGCTGCCGGTAAAAAGCAAACCGAGAGCATATATAGGTGGGGTTGCTACTTTTTCTAAAGAAAACAAGAAAAAATAAGACCATAAAAAACAAAGCCGGACAGGTTAATACCCAAAGCTTGCTCACATGAAAGATAAAATTCAAGACCACCAGCACAAAAAAGTAGGCCATCGTTAAAATGGCCAAAAATAACGCTTCGTATATATAGAGAGGACCGATCATCCCCCTTTTTTCAATGCGCTTGTTTACGATAAGGTCTGTCATGATTACTTGTACAACTCCTGTAACTCGGCGTCTTTTATTCCATAGGCATTCCTCATGTGACTAACTATACCATGAATGGAATAGAAAAAGAAAATCCCTACTACCCACCATAACGCATAATGAACCGCCTCTTTTTTGTCTCTACTGTTGATAAATTTATTGGCAACCATAATTCCCGTACATATAGCTACAATTGTAAAAACTAAAGTGCTAGCTTTGTTAATCTGTCCTAAAATTACTTGAAATGCACCGTCTGCTGTTGTTAATCCTGGCATAATAAAATATTAATTTTAAAGTTTGAAAATTTTTGCTTAAATTGGGTAATCATAATGGATAATTATAACTTTCCTTAAAATAGTGTAAAAGTTATACCTTAAATCATCTATATGTTAAAATTGTTTATATAAAAAATAGGTTCACATAACCTGCTAAATCATTATTCCCCACAGCCATGGTGGGCCTACCCTGTTTTAGGGTAGATTATAAACTATGTTAAAGCTATATCATTTTTTCTATATTTTTTTAATTGTGCTAAACATTACCTTACTCAGTTTAAACTTATTTTTTCATTGCTTCAATGCCTCTATTAAATTACGCTTATAACTAGGTGGTTAACCCTTTGGAAAACCAATCATTATGCAATACTTCCGACTTACACGCTGTATGTGTACAAAAAAGGCCAGCTAAAACGCTTTGTAATATACCTTAGGAGACTAGCAAAACTTCTTAGTCTATCCTATGAAGTTGTCACTAAAGACTGTTTGATGAGGTAATGAACAACTTGGATAGATCCAATCGTTTAATAAGTATTATCCCATAAAAGAATATACACACTCCTCCTTAATAATGCAACTTTTTTTGTTTAAACTTTCAATCAGACGAAAATCTTGCTGCCAATGAAAGTGAATACCCTTGAATAATATAAAGAGAAATTGGTAATTATGCAATGGCGCCGAAATTTGTATCAAAATCCTGAGCCAGCTGAGGTCGCTCCTGCGGAGCTCAATAGCTGGCTCTGATCAGATTTTTTTACAAATTTTTTTAGGCGCTTTTTGTTCCAGTCGCGTAAAGGCATTTTTTATTTAATTATTTATTTAGTGAAAAACCCGCCGAATTATGTGAGCGACATCCTCCCCCCTATGTCTAATGATGAGATTAGACTTAAGAAACATCTCGGCATGTTAGAGTTTATGATGAAACATATCCATCAACGAGATATGATAAAACTTTGGGATAGTTTTTTAGAAATGTTTCAACACGTTATCTTCCTAGATAAGGAAAAAGGATTTATTTATGTAAAATATTTTTTATATTACACTGACGCTAAGCTGCCTCAAGAAAAGCAAGCGGATTTAGCTCAGGTGCTAAATAAATATTTATCAGAAGAAGAAAAAGATAAAATTATGAGAACAGTTGCACGAAAATATATAGAAGAAGGTGAAGCTAAGGGTAAATTTGAAGGTATCAAAATAGGTGAAGTTAAGGGTGAAGCTAAATTACTAAAAATGATGCTAGTTAATGGTAATTCTATTGAAGAAATTGCTAGAATAACCAAATTACCAGTTTCCAGAATCTTTGAATTACTAAAGGTAGAGTAAAGATTAATAAATATAGGTAATGCATACTCCATTGCGATGAATTTCATAACCTACTAGTTAACAGTGATGTATTTGTAGATAAAAGCCTACTGATCAAAGCCTTGGCTTTGCCATACCAAATCGATAATGCCCTAAATTGATGATGACCTTTTCACTCCTATCTTCCTACAAACCTGCTGGAGATCAACCAAAAGCCATCTCAGCCTTGGTAGAAAATATCAACCAGGGCGCCAAATATCAAGTACTCTTAGGCGTTACAGGTTCTGGCAAAACATTTACCATCGCCAATACCATTGCTCAAACTCAACGACCTACCTTGGTCATTAGCCATAATAAAACATTGGCGGCACAATTATATAGTGAATTAAGTGGATTTTTCCCCACCCATGCAGTAGAATATTTTGTTTCTTACTATGACTATTATCAGCCCGAGGCCTATTTACCCGCTAGTAATGTCTATATAGAGAAAGAACTGGCCATTAATGAAGAACTAGAAAAGTTACGGCTTAAGACCATTGCCGCTTTAGTAAGTGGCCGCAGAGATGTTATTGTCGTAGCCTCAGTTTCTTGCATCTATGGACTCGGCAAACCGGAAGAATTCAAAAGAAACACCCATACCTTTCAGGTAGCTATGAAGCTATCTCGTAACGACCTCTTAAGCCGTTTTGTAGCTATGCTCTATAGCCGTAATGACAGCGAATGCAAGCGAGGACAATTTCGTGTCATGGGTGACACTATTGACCTATTGTTACCCTATGCCAACTATGGTTACCGCTTTATCTTTTGGGGAGATGAAATAGAGGCCATCTACCGCATCAACCCTACGTCAGGCAAACAGATGGAAGCGGTTACAGCAACCACTATTTTTCCTGCCAATCTTTTTATCATGCATCCTGATCTTTTGCATAAGGTAATAAAAGCCATGCAACTCGATCTGGGCAAACAGCTTGCCCACTTTGAAGGAGAGGGTAAATATCAAGAAGCCAAGCGATTAAAAGAACGCACCGAACTCGACATAGAAATGTTACGGGAATTGGGTTATTGTGCTGGTATTGAAAATTACTCCCGCTATATCGATGGTCGAGCTGCTGGAGAACGTCCTTTTTGTCTGTTAGACTATTTTCCCAAAGATTATCTCATGGTTATCGATGAAAGCCATGTGACCCTACCACAATTCCGAGCCATGTGGGGAGGAGACCATGCACGGAAAACAAATTTGGTCAATTATGGTTTTCGATTGCCTGCTGCTATAGACAACCGCCCCCTAAACTTTGAGGAGTTTGAACAGTTGGTCCATCAGGTGATCTTTGTAAGCGCTACCCCGGCTGATTATGAACTCACAACCGCTGGTGGGTTGGTAGTAGAACAAGTCATACGCCCGACAGGATTGCTAGACCCAGAAATAGAGGTCAAACCTACAAAAAATCAAATCAGAGACATTTTAGAGGCTATCCATCAAGTGGTAAGTAGAGGAGAAAAGGTCCTTATTACTACCTTAACCAAAAGGATGGCAGAGGAACTTACGGCTTATTTGTTACAAGCAGGTATCGCTTGTAGGTATATACATTCGGAAGTTAAAACCTTAGATCGGGTGGCTATTCTTAATGACCTGCGGGCGGGTAAGTTTGATGTGCTGGTGGGGGTTAATTTATTGAGAGAAGGGTTAGATTTACCTCAGGTTTCTTTAATGCTTATCTTAGATGCAGATAAAGAGGGGTTTTTAAGAAATACGCGTTCGCTTATTCAGACCATTGGCCGGGTGGCACGACATACAGCGGGTCGGGTCATTATGTATGCCGATAAGATAACGGCTTCTATGGAACAGGCGATCCAGGAAACCAGACGCCGACGTGCGTTACAAATGGAATATAATCGACAGCATGCTATTACGCCTACTGCCTTAACTAAACCTCACCAACCATCTCTCTATACGGGTAACTATAGTGCCCATGAGGAGGCATGGGTAAATGATATAACGATGGCTTATGGAAAGGAAGAAACGGTTGAAAAACGTATTGCGGCTATTGAAAAAGAGATGTACGAGGCAGCAGCGGCTTTGCAATTTTTAGAAGCAGATCGGTTAAAGGAAATACTAGAAAGGTTACGCAAACAAGATGTAAATTGGCACAAAGCATCCAGATAGTTTCGTTGCCTGCGGTGCTTAAATCCTCACATACAAATAGTATGCTCGGATTCTGCGCGCCTTGGCGCCTTACTCTCTGGCGCTTTGTGCCCATTTGATGGCTGTTAAGCATCCAGATAAAAAAAATGCCCTATCGCTCCAGAACAAAAAGGAGCCAAAATTTGTATCAAAATCTTGAGCCAGCTGAGGTCGCTCCTGCGGAGCTCAATAGCTGGCTCTAATCAGATTTTTATACAATTTTTTTAGGCGCTTTTTGTTCCAGTCGCGTTAAGGCATTTAACACCCCCCTCACCTGCTTTATATCATCAACCTGCCCTGTAATAACCCATATAAGCTCATTGCCTACCTGTTTTAAACGACAAGAAGCAGGATAATCCTCTATATATTGTAACACCGCCCGCCACATGGCTGGACTATTTTTTTGAAAATCAGCCCCTAGGTGGCAACTCAACACCTTATTTTTAAAAGAAAGTTTTTGAAAACCTATCCGTTGTGCCTCCCAACGCAAAGGAACAATGGCTAGTAAAGCCTCGGCAGCAAGCGGCAAAGGACCAAATCGATCCAATAATTCTGCTCGAAAATCAGTCAGCTGCTCTATAGCTTTAATTTCATTAAGCCTGGTGTATAGTGCCATCCTATGCGCACTATTTTGCACATACTCAACCGGTAAAAAAGCCTCACAGTCGGTTTCAATAGAACAATCATGCCATGATTTAGTGGAAGATTTTTGGGAAAATAGCTCCTTGAAATCATTATACTTAACCTCCTCGACTACCTCTTCCAATAACTTACAGTAGACCTCAAAGCCAACATCCGCTATAAACCCACTTTGAGAAGCCCCCAATAAATCTCCTGCACCACGTATATCCAAATCCCTCATGGCAAGTTTAAATCCATCGCCTAAAGCTGAAAATTCCTCTACAGCCGATAACCGCAATTGCGCCTCATGGGTAAGCTGTTCATAAGATGGAATCAAGAGGTAACAGAAAGCTTGTGCATTAGACCGCCCTACCCTACCCCGCATTTGATGCAGATCAGCAAGCCCCAACAGATGGCTATGGTTGATGATAATGGTATTGGCATTAGCAATATCAATACCTGACTCAATAATGCTAGTGGATACCAACACATCATAGTGTCCCGCTATAAATTGCAACATCTTCTGCTCCAAGGCCGGACCTGCCATTTGCCCATGGGCTACACAGATCCGTATGGTGGGCAATACCTCTGACAAACTTTTTGCCATCGCCTGAATGGTACTTACACTATTGTGCACAAAAAAAACTTGACCGCCACGCGCAATCTCATAAGTTACCGCCTCTTTAATAAAAGAGAGATCAAAAGAAGTGAGCTTGGTTTTTACAGGACGTCTATTGGCAGGTGGAGTAACCAAAATACTCAAATCCCTAGCCCCCATTAAAGAAAAATGAAGTGTCCTCGGAATAGGCGTAGCTGTTAAGGTTAATGTATCGACATGGACCCGTAATTTTTTTAATTTTTCTTTAGCACTTACACCAAATTTTTGCTCTTCATCGATGATAAGTAACCCTAGCTCTTTAAACTTTACCGCATCGGTAAGTAACTTATGGGTGCCAATCAAAATATTTATCTTGCCAGCAGCAGTATCTGCAAGGGTTTTTTGAATCTCTTGTTTGGTTTTAAATCGATTGAGGTAGCTCACATGAACGGGCAAATCGGCCAGTCGACTGGTAAAAGAGTTGTAATGTTGCAACGCTAAAATCGTAGTGGGAACCAATACCGCTACCTGCTTGCCCTGTATAGCAGCCTTAAAAGCGGCTCTAATAGCGATCTCTGTTTTGCCAAAACCAACATCACCACAAATTAAACGATCCATCGGGTATGGTCTCTCCATATCTTCTTTAACGGCAGCAATGGCTGTGGCTTGGTCTGGCGTATCTTCATAATAAAAAGAAGCAGCCAATGCGGCATCCAATGGGGTATCTTTGCCAAAAGCAAACCCCACCGCCTGCTTACGTGCCGCATAGAGGGTGATCAATTCTGTGGCAATATCTTTAATCTGTTTTTTAACCCCATTTTTTTTATTTTGCCAAGCGGTAGTACCTAACTTGTTCATCACAGGTGGGGTGGCGTCTTTGCTGCTGTAGGTGGTGATTTTATAGAGTTCATTGACATGTACAAAGACCGTGTCATTATTTTTATAAATCAGCCTAATCACTTCTTGTTTGCAACCATTTATGTTCAACGTATGCAACCCCGAAAAGCGACCGATGCCATAGTCACTGTGTACTACATAATCCCCAATTTGTAAAGGGTTAGCTTGCTGCGTAAGCAGCGTTGGGGGTTCTGGTTTTGTAGGTTGGTGCTTATAGTACCGATTAAATAGTTGATGGTCGGTATAGCAGGCAATTTTAGCCGTATGATCTACATACCCTTCTCGTAAGCCAACCAACAGAGGGGTAAAATGAGCGGATTTATCTTCCAGCACAGCCTGTAATCGGCTAAACTGACCTATAGCCGTTGCTGTAATAAAGGTAGTATATCCATCGTGCTGTTTTTTATCGAGGTCATCGGCCAACACGTCAAATTTTTTTTGAAAATAAGGCTGAGGAGCTGAGGCATAATGGATGATATGATCTTCAGCCGATCCGGTAGCAGGGCTATGTATAGATGGATCAGCAGATCCAGTGGCTAACTCAATCTGGTGAAAAGGACTCAACTCATCCAGCAAACTTTGCCCCCCTTGAAGCGACTCCAATGCGTTGGATTTATCTTTAAACCAAACTACACTACCTACTGGTAGGCAATGGGCAAAAGAAATATAAGACAATGCAGTAGACCCCTCAGCTGTGGTATGGGGTAGAATGGTTAATTTTTTAACCGCCTTCAAGGACTTTTGACTCTTAGGGTCAAACACACGTATACTTTCCACTTGATTGCCCCATAATGCTATGCGATAGGGCAATGAGGCTGCTACCGAATACAGGTCTACTATACCTCCTCTTATGGCAAATTGACCTTGGCTATAGACAAAATCTACTTTTACGAATTGATTTTGCTGAAGATAATCTATCAAAGTAGACAGGGTTAGGGTTTGGTTTAGCTCAAGCTTCAAACGTAATTTTTTTGCTAAGGATGGATCTACCACCTGCTCCATAAGTGCGGCTAGATGGGTTACTACGATGGCAATGGGTTTATGGTCTGTAAGGGCATGTACAATTTCTGCTCTTTTATCTTGAATGATTTTTGCACTTTCTGCTAGGTAAGTTTCTCCTTCTGCTGTGCCAGGTAGTAATAAAATGGATTGGGAAGGAGATAAAGCCAAAAGGTCTCCATAAAAAGCTGCTGCGTTTTCTTGATCCGCTAAAACAACCAGTTGTAATTGGTTGCATTGCTGCTGCAAAGCAGTAACCAGTAAGCCATCTAAACTTCCTGTAATACCTTTCAGGCAAAAGGGGGTTTTGTTCGCTTGTTGCTTTACATAATGGCTTAACTTGGCTATGGTTGTGGTCTGTTTATATAAGTTTATAAGTTCTTTACTACATAAAATCTCCAAGGTAAAATACAATTAAAAAGTGGTGGCTTTAAAAGCCTTTGAGATTAATCTAATAAAAATTAATAAAAACTATGCTATATCAGGTATAGATTTGATGAAAGCAGGCCTAACCTGACGATGCCATTATAGGTTAGACCTCTTATTTGCATTTATTAAAACTTTGATTAGATTATAAAACAAGGGGAATGAGAAGCAATATAAACCGAACCTATTAACTTTTAAATTTAACAATAATTAACTTATGCATTATAGCTCAAAAATTTACAAACCTATATTATATACCTTACTGGCTACCAGTTTAACAGGTTGTCCACCCAATCAAGCATTACGTTTCTCACAAAAAAATCAGACTTCTAAGAACAACTCAATTTGTCCCGCAAAAAGTGTAAGTTTGAATACGAAAATGATGGGCTCTGTCTGGAAATACTTAACACCTGAAGGACAAAAGATCATTAAGAAGTGGAACAACAAAGATATAAATAGTAAAAATGATGTTGGGGTTCCTTTACTGCACAAGTTAGTCGCAGGTGAAATAGCAAACAAAGAGGCTATTCCTACAATGGTATCATGTACTCACTTTCGGACAAGCAAGTGAGTAGCCCAAATTTTTAACCTTGTATAAATCATTCTTTTAACGGCAACTTTCTTTATACAACGCATTAATAGTCTCTTTAGGTAGACCAGTAATCTTCATAATAAGATTGATATCCAACCCTTCCTTTAGCATATGCTTAGCTATAGAACGTTTGTCTATACCTTGTTTTTCTTCTACTTGCTCATAACTACCATATCTACTGGTTAATTGAACAGGCGCAGCCTGTTTATGCACTAAATCATACACCGAATAAGCAGCTAGGACTGATTTACCTGAAAAGGCAATCCCTACCTCCACTATTTCTCTAACATAAGGATAAGCCAATAACTCTGTTCTATACGCTTGGGCTTGAATTTGTCCAAGCGCAGCACGTGCTGCATTTTCTAACTCCTCCTCCTTGGCTACCTGTTTAAATTCCAATAAAAGGGCCTGCGGCCCATTGGTAGTAAAAGTATTCGAAGAAAGGGCCTGTGTCCCCCCTTTTGGAATGATTAATACATCATACCGACCATAGCCACTTTCTCTATTTGACTGCACATGGTGCGTACTGCGTAAGCTAGCAATAAGTGCTAATACAAAACCATGATAAAATCCCTCTGATTTTTTATGTGTATCATATACACTCACACTTTGTATTAAAAAATCCCCTAACTCTTGAACAAATAGCGAAACATTACCGGATACTAAATGATCAAGGAAAGATTCATATTGTGTTCGATTAGAGAATTGATCACTCAACCACTCCTTAAAAAATCGATAGTAAAGCGTATGCACCTCCTGGTTTGGAATAACCAATGCACAATCATGAAGGCCACTATGCTCGTTGAATGTAACAGAAGATGCTTTTAGATAACCTGCAAATAATAAAAGACTCCAAAAAGTGGTTTCATCTTGATCTAAAAGATCAAAAGAGAGATGTTTATCGATCGGAACACAAATGGTCTCTCCTTGCATTAACTGCTCAAATTTGATTTTTATGCCTGAATTTGAACGCAATACAGACCTTTTAATCAAATCATTATTGCCTGTATTCACCCAATAAACATCAAAAATGCCATCTTCACTTAAGCAATACAGAATAGACCAGGGGTTATAGACCACTAAATCACCTGATTTATACCCATTATACCAGTGCCGTACTTCATCAAAGTCCAGGGGCAGGGGCACTAGCCCTTGCCCCTCAAAAAGCGTCTTTGTTTCCTCTTCGCTGAAGCCAAAATGACTACTATAGGATTTATCTAACATGGTATAGCTTTTGAGATTATTTAAGCCAGATAACATGCTATCTTTAGAAACACGCAATATCCCGGTTAATAATCCTCGCTCTAAGGCATCATTACCTTTTAAACCTGCACTAAATAGGTTACGCATAAATCCTACGAGAGATTCTAGGTAGGCTGTATGCCCATAAGCTTGGTTTAAAGGGGTGTCATATTCATCTATGAATATATAGACCCTCTGACCATGGTGTTGGTAGAGGCATTCACTGAGCAGTTTTAGTGCATATTCTAGTTGACCTTGATTAGCTGATCTGTTTAAGATAGCACTAAATTCATATTTTTGATCTGAATTAAGCTGCTCACTTTTAAGTAAATATTCGAATGCACCATACTGTCTTTTTAACAATAAGTAGATGAGATTCATGGCTCCCTCAAAACCATCTGCCTTAACATCCTTAAAGCTTAGCATAATCACAGGGTACTTACCTTGGTGAGTATGTATATATTTACCTCCTTCTAACTTACCAATAGCTAAGTTATCAAATAAACCAGCCGTACTGACTCCATTTACCTCTGCTGAAAGAAAATGTTGCAGCATGGACATATTTAAGGTCTTACCCCAACGACGGGGACGGGTGATCAAAGCAACCTCTTCTCCTTTGCTTAAAAACTCAGCTATCATAGCTGTCTTATCACAAAACAAATAACCTCCTGTTACGAGTTTATGGAAGTTATCTACGCCTATAGGTACTTTGTACATCGTATTATAAAGTTAAAGTTATGAATATCAAATTTCTATAAGATTGCATCCAATATCCAACCAAGGTAGATATTCTGCAACTAAATCCGTTGGTTCGATAAATTTTTGGTAGTGAATCTACACCTATTCATTATTTTTTATTAAATTTAAAATTAACATTTTAACCTTTATTTTAAATTTAAATACACTATATGTCAAAAATTTCTAATGAGCTAAGGTTGATGCCAATGACCATAAAGTCCATTGGCAACAACCGCTTTAAAGTATATGCTTTCTACTGTCTCGTTGCTTAACCCATGAACCAACCACAAGCAGATATTTTCTTTATGAAAGAAGCCCTCAAAGAGGCACAAGCAGCAGCCCTAGCAGGAGAAGTACCTATTGGGGCCATTATCGTATCCAATAAAAAAATTATTGCCCGTGGCCATAATCAAGTAGAACAACTCAAAGACCCCACCGCCCACGCAGAAATACTCGCCATAACCGCTGCTGCAAATTACTTCAACAGCAAATACCTTACCCATGCTACCCTCTACGTTACCCTTGAACCCTGCGCCATGTGTAGCGGAGCACTCTACTGGTCACATATACAACGCATCGTCTTTGGCGCACCTGACCCCAAAAAAGGTTACCAAACCTATACACCCACGCTATTACACCCTAAAACAACAGTAACACCCCATGTTTTAGCCCAAGAAAGTAAGGAACTGCTCATTTATTTTTTTAAAAAGCTAAGAAACATTATATTGTAGTGGAATGAACTTGTTGTAAATTACTTATTAAGTAAACCTGCGTTTTGTTATGATTTTTACACTACCTGCTCTACCCTATACCTATGGGGCACTTGAACCTTACATAGATGCCAAAACTATGGAAATTCACCATACTAAACATCACCAAGCTTATATTAATCAGTTAAATCAAGCTATGGTTGACACTTCCCTACCGGAAGCATTTGACAAGGAGTCACTCCTACTCAACCAGCTGATCACCTCTATAAGCAGTTATAACCAAACCATTAGAAATCATGCAGGCGGCCACTTTAACCATAGTTTTTTTTGGGATAGCCTCACCCCTTTTGCACCGCAGCAACCCCATGCTGGTAGCCAGCTCCTCAAAGCTATAACAGCCACATTTGGCAGTTTTGATGCATTTAAAGCAGCATTTGCCAAAGCAGCAGCAGCTCATTTTGGATCTGGATGGGCTTGGTTATCTATAGCTAAAACAGATGGAAGGCTCATGATTACCGCTACACCCAACCAAGACAATCCGCTTATGGATATCATCCCTGTAGAAGCACAAGGGACCCCTATTTTAGGACTAGATGTATGGGAACATGCCTATTACCTTTGCTACCAAAACAACCGCCTAGCCTATATAGAAGCATTCTGGCATGTCATCAACTGGGGCTTTGTTGAAAAGCGCTTCCAGGAAGTTACGCTATAGTGCGTATTACTACCTTATAGCTGAATAACCTTTAGTAAACACCTAAAAAAAGATCTCCTTTAACTACGTTATGAAACATAAAGAAAAAATATTTTCACAAAAAAATACCCCTCAATCCTTTTTTTTACTAGTTACATTAATCATATTGGGATTAATTTTTTACTATACCAAAGAAAGAGGCGTGGTTCATATTTCTGAGAAACAGTTTGAAAACATGATGCTCCAGCAAGAGGTAGAATCTGTCACGCTCATTACCAACCAACGCATAGTAGAAGTAGTCCTGAAAGAAAGTGCCTTAAAGCGAGAAATGTATCAAAAAGATCTCGTAGAAAAATCCTATTGGAACAACTTCACCACTATAGTCTACACCTTTAGAATACCTAGTTTTGAAATTTTTGACAAAAATTTTAAAGAGATAGAAAAAAAAATGGCGCCAGCAGATAGAATAGGCTATAGCTGTGAAGAACGCTCCGAACCTACTGGCTTTATCAATTGGTCTTTCTTGCTGACCTTGTTTTTAATTTATTGGTTTTTTATTCGTAAATCAGGCAATGGCATCACAGGACCTGGAGGTCATATTTTTAGTATGAACAAAATCAAGGCCACTGTTTTTGACCAAAACAACCACACCAAGGTTACGTTTGAAGATGTTGCGGGCATGAAAGAGGCCAAAGAAGAAGTAAAAGAAGTCGTAGATTTCTTAAAAACCCCTGAAAAATTTACCACACTAGGTGGAAAAATCCCTAAAGGCGTACTCCTCATAGGACCTCCAGGAACAGGTAAAACCCTATTAGCCAAGGCAGTAGCTGGAGAAGCTAATGTACCCTTTATCTACCTTTCAGGATCTGATTTTGTAGAGATGTTTGTGGGTGTAGGTGCAGCTCGTGTACGTGAACTCTTTAAAAAAGCAAAAGAAAAATCTCCTTGTATCATCTTTATTGATGAAATTGATGCCGTAGGTCGGGCACGTGGCAAGGCTAATATGCCTGGTATCAACGATGAACGTGAAAATACACTCAACTCTCTTTTGGTAGAAATGGATGGATTTTCTACCAATTCTGGTATCATTATTATAGCGGCAACCAATAGACCCGAAGTACTAGATAGTGCCCTATTACGCCCAGGAAGATTTGATAGACAAGTAAGTATAGACAATCCAGATATCGTAGACCGAGAAGCCATTATCAAATGCCATACCAAAACCCTTAAATTAGACAAACATATTTGTATTAGGCAACTTGCCGAACAAACTCCTGGTTTTTCCGGGGCAGATTTGTCTAATATGTGTAATGAGTCTGCCTTAATAGCCGCCAGAAGGAACAGTCTATCTATAACCATGGATGACTTTCAAGCAGCTATAGACCGCATGATTGGTGGGTTAGAAAAAAAGAATAAATTGATTTCTCCAGAAGAAAAGAAAATCGTAGCCTACCATGAGGCGGGCCATGCGGTATCCGGGTGGTTTTTAGTACATGCCCATCCTTTGGTTAAAGTAAGTATTGTACCACGTGGTATAGCTGCACTGGGTTATGCACAATATCTACCTAAAGAACAATTCATCTCCCAAGAAGATGAACTATTAGATGAATTGGCTACCTTATTGGGAGGAAGAGCTGCAGAAGAGATTATCTTTGGAAAAATTTCTACAGGTGCCCTCAGTGATTTAGAACGCGTAACTAAAATAGCTTATAGCATGGTTACTATTTATGGGATGAATCCTAAAATAGGTCACCTTTCTTTCTATAACTCCAAGCAAAGCGACTATACTTTTACCAAACCTTATGCCGAAAAAACGGCGCATACTATTGATAGAGAGGTCAAGGATATTGTAGATAAGGCTTACCAGCGTGTTAAGTTGTTGCTTTTAGAAAAACAAAAAGAACTCACGCTTGTAGCGGAAATGTTGTTGGTTAAAGAAACTATATTTAAAACTGATTTAGAGCAATTAATAGGAAAAAGAGTGATAAAACAAGCTACTACAGCTGTTGCATAGGGCTACTACAGCTGTTGAGGATTAAGCAGGGCCTAGCTAAAAAAATACCATACTGTAAACGGCCTGCCGGGGAGGCCGTTTACAGAAATACAAGTAATAATAACAACTTATGGGTAAAGATATCAGATTAGCTACGATGCGTAAAAGAATAGGCGTGCTTATGGGCGGATTTTCAGCAGAACGCCACATATCACTAGAAAGTGGACGCAATGTCTATAGCAAATTAGCCGCCTCAACACAATATACCCCCCTCCCCCTTTTTTTATCTGGCTCCATAACACAACATCGTATTTTCACCCTGCCTATTGCCCTTTTATTAAAAGACAATGCCGATGATCTCCATGATCTATTGCTAGATCCTATTAAATTTGCTGCCTCACAAGCCCCCTTAGTAGAAATCAGGCTAAAGGCTAGTAAGTTACATAAACGTTCCCAAGAAGCTATCTTTACCCCCGAAGAGGTTACCTATGCCACCTTAAAAGAGCGTATAGATTTCCTCTTCTTAGCCCTACATGGTAGACCTGGCGAAGATGGAACCCTACAAGCCATACTAGAAGATTACGATATACCCTACAATGGATCTGGCATAGCAGCCACTGCTTTGACCATCGATAAATATGCCACCAATCAATATTTAGCCCAACACGGCTTTCCTGTGGCTAAACAATTCAAAGTTTCCCCTCAAGCATGGCAAAAAGATCCTACTGCTTATATCGATGCCATTGAAGCCCAACTAGCCTACCCGATGATTGCCAAACCAGTAGATGACGGCTGTAGTAATGGAGTAACCAAGCTTACCAACCAAGCGCAATTAGCAGCTTATGTGGAGAGCTGGCTCCCTCGAAAAGATCCATTTTTACTAGAGGATTTTATAGCACATGATGGCTCTTGTTTAGAAATTACCACCGGCTTACTGACTCATTTAGCTCCTCATAAAGCCATAGTATATGAAATCTTTGACCCTACAGAAGTCCTTGCAGCCGACGCCATACTTTCCTTAGCAGAAAAATTTTTAGCTGGCGAAGGGCATAACATAACCCCTGCAAGATTTGACCCCGATAACCATAGCGCTAAACAGATCGGTGATCAGGTAAAAAAAAAAACTAGAACGAGCGGCAAAAATACTCAACCTGCAAGGATATGCTCGAATCGATGCTTTTGTAAAAATATCCCCTGATAAACAGGTAGAGGTCTGGATTATTGAAGTCAATGCACTGCCTGCCCTGACACCGGCTACCTGTATTTTTCACCAATGTGCCTTACAGGGGTATACACCTTTTGATTTTATAGCGGCTATTATTGACTATGGATGGACTAAAATAAACTTTAAATCTGCTAGACCGAACCTAGCATGAAAGTTAACCACCCAACTGATCTATTAAAGCCGTAACATGCGCCCCATTGACCACGGAATCATCCCTATAAAATTGTAAATCTGGAATCCTACGCATTTTACCGGCTAACTTATTACCCAACAACCTGCGAATGTTTTTTGATTGATTTTCAATTTTTTTTATCAACTCTTCGCTATTTTTATTCAACGCAAAGCTTACATAAACCTTTGCCACACCAAAGTCTTTACCTAAATAAACCGCTGTAACAGAAATAAAAGCATGATCAAATAATGTACCTGCTTGGGCTAAAAACAACAAACCCAATTCTTTTTGTAGTAATTTACAGACTTGTTCTTTCCTTATCATCACTTACTGTTCAATAATGCGTGGATAATCTTAATAAAACGATCTACTTGCAACGATGCATTGCCTATTAATCCACCAGCTACATGAGAGCAAGCAAATATATCCCTGGCATTTTCTTCATTGCAGCTGCCACCATATAAAATAGGCACATTTTCTCCTAAACTACCATATCTATCCCGTAGCAACTCTCTTATATAACTATGGGTTGCTGCAATTACCTCTACCGTAGCTACTTTACCACTACCAATGGCCCAAACTGGTTCATAAGCAATAATGAGTTTTTTTAATGCTACTTCTGTTAAATCGGGTAAGCTTAGCTGCTGTTGTAGAATGACTTCATGGTTACCCTGAGCCCTATCTGCCCATTGCTCCCCACAACAAAAGATAGGAGACATACCCGCTGCTAATACACTTTTTATTTTTTTAACCAAAATACCATGATCTTCCTGTTGATACGCCCTGCGTTCACTATGCCCAATAAGCACCCCTTCTATACCAGTAGAGGCAAGCATAGCAGCAGAAACTTCTCCTGTAAAGGCCCCTTCCTTTTCATGATGACAATTTTGAGCTATTAATCTAATCGATGGAGACAAAGCGGTTAACTGGTGTAATGGAAACAAATGAATAAAAGCAGGCGCTATAGAAAGATGTATGCCACTCAGCTCAAGATTTTTTATTTGCAACGATAGCTGCTCCATAAAATCAGTGGCCTCTTGAACTGTTTTATGCATTTTCCAATTGCCAATAAGCTGTTTTTTCATGGGATGAGATGGTTTAATGAGTTACAATAGATATAAGACAGACTTAAGTGCCTGTATCGTTTTTTCTACATTAGGTAAAATCATTTCTATTAAAGTAGAGGCATAAGGGAGCGGTACATCTAAGTTATTGACTTTTTGAATAGGGGCATCTAAATAGTCAAATGCATGTTTTTGTACCTGGTAAGCGATTTCAGACGCAATAGAACCCAATGGCCAGGCTTCTTCTACAATAACCAAGCGATTGGTTTTCTTTACAGATTCAATAACGGTAGACAAATCCAACGGACGTACGGTTCTTAAGTTGATCACTTCTACGGCAATCCCCTCTTTGCTCATAATTTGTGCAGCTTCATTAGCCACTTTCATCATTTTACCAAAAGAAACTAAGGTTACCTCTTTGCCTTGCTGTACGATCTCTGCTTTACCTATGGGCAGTAGATACTCCCCTGTAGGTACTACACCTAGATCCGCATACATCAATTCAGACTCCATAAACACCACCGGATCTTCATCTCTAATCGCAGACTTCAACAATCCTTTAGCCTCATAAGGGTTAGCAGGCACTACCACTTTTAACCCTGGACAGTTGGCATACCAACTTTCAAAATTTTGAGAATGTTGAGCACCCAACATGCCCGCATTACCAGTTGGCCCCCTAAAAACAATGGGGACATGGTATTGGCCACCAGACATAGAATGGATTTTAGCTGCTCCATTCACAATTTGGTCTATAGCGACTAAAGCGAAGTTAAAGGTCATAAACTCTACAATAGGACGTAAACCACTCATAGCAGCCCCAATACCTAATCCAGCAAACGCAGCCTCTGAAATAGGCGTATCTATAATCCTATCTGGACCAAAACGATCCAGCATACCCTGTGTTACTTTATAGGCACCATCGTATTCGGCTACTTCTTCACCGATTACAAAAATGGTACCATCTCTTTCCATCTCCTCTATCATTGCCTCACGCAATGCTTCCCTAAATTGTATCTGTCGCATAAATCTAAAATTGAAATTATATACCTATAAGTCCCTCTTCATTTAAGATACTCCTTTAGGATACTTCGAACTTCTTGAATAGAAAAGTTATTTTCCATTTTACCTTGCCTAGCTATAGAAATTTGACCTGACTCTTCTGAAACAATCAATACCAACGTATCGGTTACCTCTGTAAGCCCCACAGCGGCTTTATGACGTAATCCAAAGCGAGCCGGAATGTTGCTATTATCACTCACGGGTAAAATACACCTAGCTGCTACAATTCTATTGTTATGAATAATAACTGCACCATCATGCAAGGGGCTATATTTATTAAATATAGCAATAAGTAACCGTGCAGAAACTACCGCATTAATTAAATCTCCTGAGTCTTCATAATATCTAAGATCTGCATCTTTCGTAAAAACAATAAGCGCACCTGTATTGCTACCTCCCAAAGCTTGAATCGCCTTGACAACAGGTGTAACATCTACTTCAGCCTTTTTACTATAGAGCCAAGGTAACATATGTACCATAACTTCTTTACTAGAAACAAAAAGCTTACCCAGACTAAATAGAAAGCGGCGGATCTCTTTCTGAAATACCACAATAGGAACAATAGGGCCTACTTCAATCAGTTGCTTTAAAAGAAATTTAATTAATCTTAGTTTACATACTTTAACCAGTAAGTAAAAGAGATATACAGACAAAAAACCTGAAGCAATTTTTACAGCTGTACTCCCCTCAATGGATTTATATAAAATATATACCAACAAACAGATCAGTAACACATCCACTATGCGGATCAGCTCCACGTCTAATATACTAAAATTTAGCAGATTACCCTTCATTATACATTGGCTAATTTTTTTTCGTTTATCAATGAAAACGGTTTGTCTATTACCCCATTACAAATGTAAGCAAAGTGTTGATGTCTTAAATTAATTTTACGTAATTAGTTGTTAAAAAGAGGCTTTTTTATCTAATTATACCATCATACCATGAAAGTTAGCCAACAAACCATTCAAGCAGTGCAACAGGTGGTACGTATTGAGGAAGTTATTGCTGACTTTATACCACTTAAAAAAAAAGGACAAAGCCTATGGGCTTGTTGCCCTTTTCATCATGAAAATACCCCTTCTTTTTCAGTTTCTCCTACCAAAGGATTTTATAAATGTTTCGGATGCGATGCTGCTGGAGATGCTATAACCTTTATACAACAAATCAATGGCAGTACATTTATAGAAGCCATTACCGATCTTGCTCAAAGGTATGGTATACCCATGGATATGGAAACAAATTTTCAAAACCAGCAAGAGCTACACCTACAAAATACAAAAGAAAGCCTCTACATTCTACTGAATATGGCTAAGCAGTACTATGCCAATCTGCTTTGGACGGATCCTGAAGCCTCCACGATTGCTTTGCCCTATCTCCAAGAACGGGCTATTCCTGAAGCAATAGCTAAAAAATTTGAGTTGGGTTATAGCTTGAATAATTGGGATGGCTTTTATAAATTTGCCACCCAACAGGGCGTCAGTGTAGATTTACTGCATGCAGCAGGTTTGGTTATTAAAAATGAAACCAAAAGCTATGATCGTTTTCGAGGGAGGCTTATGTTTCCCATCCATAATAGTACAGGGCAAGTGGTTGCATTTGGTGCACGTCAAATAGGCCATACGGTGATCAATAGTGCGAAGTATATCAATTCACCTGAAACGCCTATCTACCATAAAGGCGGGTTATTATATGGTCTTTCTTTAGCCAAAGAACAGATCAGACGGGTCAATAATTGTTACCTTGTAGAAGGTTATACAGATGTATTGGCTTTTCATATGGCAGGTGTAGAAGAAGTAGTGGCTTCAGCTGGTACTTCGCTGACAACAGAACAGATGGATTACCTACGTCGTTTTACTGCTATAGTAACCCTTGTTTTTGATGGAGACCAGGCTGGCATTCAGGCTGCATTACGGGGAGGGGATAAACTATTAGGCAAAGGATTTCAGTTAAAAGTTGTAGTACTACCGCCAGGGGAAGACCCTGCTAGCTATAGGTATAAAGTGGGTGGAGCGGCCTTTATGCAATATATCCAAAAGGCTGCTCAAGATTTTATCACCTTTAAAGCTGGTTTTTTACTGAACCAGGCTCCTGAATCAAGTCCGGCGGAACAAGCCAAATATATCCGGGATATGGTGCAGAGTATTGCAAACATCCCAGATGAAATCGAACGACATCTTTTTCTAAAAAAATGCAGTAAGTTATTTGCTGTCGAAGAAGAAGTCATTTGGACAACCTATCAGGCGCTAAAAAGTAAGGGGCAACCCATACCTCCCCCCTATTCAGCAAAAAAAAAGTGGCCAACTGCACCCGATACTTATGGTAAGCAGGATAGCTATGTAGCTAAAAAACAACTCACTTTTAAGAACAAACTAACTACTAGTATTGAAGCCTATGAACGAGAAATTATACGCATTCTATTAACCTATGGCCAGGCTATAATCAGTGAAGAACAGCGATTGTATAGCTACATCCTGACTGAACTCAATGACCTATCTTTTAGAGCTGACCCTTGTAAAAAGATCTACGACTATTTTCTTACTATGCTTAAAAAAGATCAGCTGGTTGATCTGCAATTTTGTTTAAACCATGGAGCAGAAGAGATAAAAAAAATAGCCATTGATTTAACAGCTTCTCCCCATGACATCAGCAAAGCTTGGGTTGAAAAGTATGGTATTTACACGGCAACAGAAGCACATAACCTGCATCAAATGACATTAGAGGTTATCCTTAGATTAAAAATCAGATTGGTACAAGAGCTGATTGAACAGAACAGAGAAGCCCTTAAACAGGATGGATCTATCGAAGAAGAGGTAAAGCTTTTACAGGTTCATCAACTGCTTAAGGATACGGAAGCTACTATGGCTAAGCAATTAGGTAGTGTAGTGGTACAGTAATATTTTACAGTAAAGCTAATTGCTATTGACAAACTCCTCACAACTGCGTACTTTAGTATAAACAATTTATTTTTAGTAGACCATGCCATCAAAAAAATAAAAATGACAACGTGCAAAAAAATAATTACACTAAGGTTATTCCCTGCCTAATGGGGTTTTTTTTACTCCTATTAGCTGGTTTATTGCCTATAAAGGCCACATCTCATCAGGGGGAAAATCAAAATTTTGTATTAGAACATGTGCAGGATGCACATAGTTGGCACTTTGCAACCATTTCTGGGCAACATATTACCTTTTATTTGCCCATTATCCTCTACTCATCAGATAGAGGTATCGAATGTTTTTCTTCTGCTCTTTTTTATGATCCATCTACTTCATTTCGTGGCTATGCATTGATCAATGAAAAGGTCTGTTGTTTAGATCCAGGACGGTGCGTTTATGACTTCTCGATTACTAAAAACATAGCAGCTATGTTTTTGAGTGTAGGGTTACTGATGATTGGGTTGCTATTAGCCGCTAAAAAATATAGAAAGCGGCCTTTGGCTACGCCTAAAGGGTATTGTTCTGCTATTGAATGCATTGTTTTATTTATTAAAAACGAAGTAGCTATTCCGAATATAGGTCAGCAACATCATGAAAGATTTCTTCCTTACTTATTAACTGTTTTTTTCTTTATACTGCTGAATAATCTTTTGGGACTTGTACCAGGTGGAGCTAATGTAACGGGAAGTATATCAGTAACCCTGGTACTTGCTGCTTTTACGGTTTTAATTACTATTTTTAGTGGCAACAAACACTATTGGTCCCATATTTTTAAGCCAAAAGGTGTACCTACCTGGTTGCTTCCCATTCTAATTCCTGTAGAACTGCTGGGTATTTTAACCAAATTTTTTTCCTTAATGGTTCGTTTGTTTGCCAATATTACGGCGGGACATATTATCTTGCTCAGCATTATAGGCCTTATTTTTATTACAAAAAATATCTACATAGGTTTTGTAGTTAGCCTACCTTTTGGTACTTTTATGTTGCTATTAAAGTTGCTTGTAGCTGTTTTGCAAGCCTATGTTTTTACCCTTCTTTCTGCGATTTATTTTGGTCAGGCTGTTCATGAAGGGTGATAAAAGTGTATGTTAATTTTTAACTGTTAAATTGATAGAATAATTATGTTATTAGATACTGCGTACGCGGGTGCAAGTATTGGTGCTGGGATTATTGCTCTTGGTGCTGGTATTGGAATTGGAAAAATTGGAAGTGCTGCTATGGAAGCCATTGGTAGGCAACCAGAAGCTAGTGGAAAGGTTCAAACTGCAATGATTATTGCTTGTGCACTTATTGAAGGGGTTGCCCTTTTTGGGTGCTTAGTTTGTCTCCTTACTACAACCAAAGGGTAGCCTATGGGCTAAAATGACAAATTATTATATAAAGGTATGACATTGGTAACTCCTGATTTAGGTATTATATTCTGGCAAACCATTACTTTTTTAGTTGTATTGTTGATATTATCTAAATATGCATGGCATCCTATCTTATCGGCATTGAAAGAGCGGGAAAATCTTATAGCGCATGGATTACATCAAGTGGTTGAAGCAAAAGAGCTTATGGAAAAAGCCACTTGTCATAGAGATGCGTTATTAGGTCAAGCAAATGTAACATGTGAGCGTATGGTTAATGAAGCGTTAAAAGCTCAAAAAAAGATCATTGATCAGGCACGTAGCGAAGGTGTAAAGGTAAAAGAAGAGCTGCTTGCACAAGCAAAAGTAGAAATTTCAAGAGAAGAAGCTCGTTCCTTTCAAACACTTAAGGCCAATCTAGGTCTATTAGCTGTACAAATGGCTGAGCAGTTATTGGTTAAGGAACTGAGTCAAGAAAAAGCACAATTGGAGCTACTGAAACGATTAACTGTAGTAGAAAAACAATCACTTACGCAGCAGTCTCATGCTTGATCTATGGTAACCAACAGAAAGCTAGTCGCGCGCTATGCTAGTGTTTTTTTATCCTATGCTATAGCAGATAACCAGTTAGAAGAAGTAAAGGCTGGTGTCTCTTTTTTACAACATACGTTTAACCTGCATAGCTCATTAGAAAAAGTATTGTGTAATCCTACTATACTTCCTGCTGAAAAAGAAAAATTACTAGAAACGCTTTGTAAGCATAAGATTACTCCTTTTTTATGGAAGTTTATTGTATGCATTATAAAACAACACCAAGTTGAGCAACTCAAAGCTATAGCAACTTGTTTTATGGATGATTATCAAGTTTACATGAAAGTATGCCATGCCCTATTGACTACTGCGGTTCCTTTGCCAGGAACTTTAGCAGCGGTATTTATAGATAAAGTAAAACAATTAGGGGATTATAAAGAGGTGGTATTGGAACAACGTGTAGACACCGCTATCATTGGAGGTTACATACTCCAAATAGGCATGTTGAAGGTAGATAGAAGTATAAAAAATCAGTTGTATTTGCTACAAAATAGCTTTCAATAGGTTAGGATAACTATAATCAAAATATATGTCACATATCAATTCGGATGCCATTATTGGCCTATTAAAAGCACAATTAGCTAGCTTTAAGTCGGATGTTGAGCTAGAAGAAACAGGTATTGTCATTCAATCTGGAGATGGAGTTGTGCGCATTCATGGCCTATTCCATGTACAATTAGGCGAACTGCTTGTTTTTGAGAATGGAAGCAAAGGGCTAGCCTTAAACTTAGAAGAAAATCTGGTAGGTGCCGTTATTCTAGGAGATGCAAATGCGATTCGAGAGGGAGATGTCGTTACTAGAACCAAACGTGTAGCCTCTATAGCCGTCGGTAGCGGCATGCTAGGTCGTGTGATAGATACCTTAGGGGAACCAATAGATGGTAAAGGTCCTATATTAGGGGAACTTTTTGAGATGCCACTAGAACGTAACGCCCCTGGTGTAATTTATCGTCAATCGGTAGACACTCCCCTTCAAACCGGCATTAAGGCGATCGATGCCATGATCCCTATTGGCAAAGGACAGCGCGAGCTTATTATTGGAGATAGACAATCCGGAAAGACCTCCATTGCTTTAGATACTATTATCAATCAACGCAGTTTTTTTGAAAAAGGCAAGCCGGTTTACTGTATTTATGTAGCCATTGGTCAAAAAGCATCTTCTATAGCTAACGTTACGGAGACACTCATGCGTTATGGAGCGCTAGACTATACGGTTGTTGTGGCTGCGCCTTCTGCTGCCCCAGCGCCTATGCAATCATTTGCTCCTTTTGCAGGTGCTGCTATTGGAGAATTTTTTAGAGATACAGGAAGAGATGCTTTGGTTATCTATGATGATTTGTCTAAGCAGGCGGTTGCCTATAGAGAGTTATCTCTTTTATTGCGTAGACCACCTGGAAGAGAAGCTTTTCCAGGAGATGTTTTTTATTTGCATTCTCGTCTCTTAGAGCGTGCTGCACGTATCATCTCCAATGATAAGGTAGCAATTGCCATGAATGATGTGCCGGATTCCTTAAAAGGAATGGTTAAAGGGGGAGGGTCGCTTACAGCATTACCTATTGTAGAAACACAGATGGGAGACGTTTCTGCCTATATTCCAACCAATGTGATCTCTATTACGGATGGACAGATATTTTTGGAAATGAATTTGTTTAATGCGGGTATACGGCCTGCTATTAATGTGGGTATTTCTGTATCCCGTATTGGTGGAGCTGCTCAGATTAAAGGTATGAAAAAAGTAGCCGGTACCCTGAAATTAGATCAAGCGCAGTTTATCGAGTTAGAGGCTTTTTCTAAATTTAGTTCTGATTTAGAGCCTACTACTAAAAAGACCATTGATAGAGGTCGTAAAAATCAAGCATTGCTTAAACAACAGTTGCATGTGCCTATGGTGGTAGAAGAGCAAATTGCTATTTTATATGTAGCCATGCATGGTTATCTAGATGCCGTACCACTTGATCAAGTCAAGCCGTTTGAAAAACAGTTTTTAGATTTTTTACGTGTACAGCACCCAGAGATACTAGCAGCTATTGCGGCAGGAAAGTGGGATGATTCATTAACAGAGGTCTTGGTAGGGGTAGTAAAAGGAGTCCTACATAAGTATACGAATAACTAATCCTATCGAAATAATGTAAGCTTATTATGCCACATCTTAAAGAAGTCATAGACCGGATAACTGTTATAGGTTCTACCAAACAAATCACTCAAGCCATGAAAATGGTATCGGTTTCCAAACTATACAAAGCACAGCAGCGGTTGTCTGCGCTAAAAGCCTATATGATGGCGTGCAATAGCCTATTGGAGGCTACGCTTGTTGGTAGGGATGGGATGCGTTTGTTGAATCCTTTTCCCTTAAAGCAGCAAGCGGGGGTGCAGCGGTTGTTACTTATAGTGGTTACTTCTGACAGAGGGTTGTGTGGCGCATTTAATAAAAATGTTTTAAGAACAGCTACTCAATACATCGAGCCATACAGTAAGCATACATCGGTAGAGGTGTTGGTGATTGGAAAGAAAGCTTATCAGTTTTTTAAAAAATATAAATGGCCAGTTATCGATCGGTATATGGCTATTAGTTCATCTATCCAGATGAAGGAAAGTGAGTCATTAGCTGATTATTGTATAACTGGGTTTGAAAAAGACTACTATCATAAAGTGGTTCTTATATATAATAGTTTTAAAAATGCTAGCCAACAAGAAGTAGTAGTTGAATCTTTACTGCCTTTTATACCAGATCGTTGGATGGCTCAGCCGATGGTTCCTGCCCACCATTATCTATATGAACCTGATCAGCAAATTCTTATGCACAAACTGATGATCAGGCTGCTTAAGCACAAAGTGATGACTATATTAGTGGATTCTCATACCGCTGAACATGCCGCACGGGTGATGACCATGGGGAAGGCATCGGATAATGCAGATGACCTTTTAACAACATTACGTACAAGTTACAATAGAAGTAGGCAAGCATTAATTACAAATGCTATTGCAGAAATTACCAGTGGAGCAGAGGCTTTAAGGGGGTAAGTACATCAAACCAATAGGCGTTGTGAGTAGGAAAGCCCGCGAGGGCCTACCTACCTTGATGAAACATATTATATGTTTTTCTCATAGCCATGCGTAAAACATGCATGTTTTGTATGGGCACCACACGTATAAGTATGTATCCTCTGAGGAGAAAGCAAGTAAATAAAAAATATAATCAGTAGGCCTAACCAGAAAGCGCGAAAAAAGTTGACCTTAAAATTATATTTTATATGCTTATCGTTGTATAGTTTTTCTATAAAAAAAGTATTAAAAATATTAGTCGTAACATCACGTTGCATGTTCTCGTTTCTTATATTGTCATCTTTCATATTGTATGTTTTTATTGTTATACTGTTGCCTAACTTTTATAATCAAATTGTAAAAATGGAATACCAAGGTGGATTTATAAAATATCTATCAAAATATGGTATAGTTACCGTAACTTTACACTTATTGATCAAATTTTAAACGTTATTTTCATGAAAAAGGCATCTATCTGGTGTAATCCCTATCGATATTGGGTTATGTATGGCATCTTATGCCTTATCGCTATAGGTTGTGACCCAACCTATAGTGATCAACAAGAACAAATAGGTAAAAAAAATGCATTAGGATCCGTGGATATGCTTTTTGAGGGGCTTTTGAATCCAAGATTCGAATTACGTCAAAAAGACCTCCAGGCATTAGAGCATAAAAAAGAGGAAGAACTAAAAAAAATCGTTCATATACCCCAAGCAGTTGTGCTAAGTTCAGCGCAATGCGTTACATTGAAGCAGCAATTAAAATTGGGTATAGAGATAATGTATGATTTAGAAGATCTGCAACAGCTATTAAGAGGTCCCTTCAAAGAGTTGGTAAAGTCATCTGTTTGTCAGGGTACATTAGATCCATTGTTAATCGCTGTAATACAACGGTTAAAGGAAAGAGTAGAAACCATGTTGTCTAATTTAGACAAGGCTAATCAGGAGCTAGCTGCTTTCGAAGCAATCATTGATGACAAAAATCATGAAAAAAAAGCGACAGACCAAGCTTATATAAATCCACTTATAGCAGACATTCGACTGCTACTATCTAACTTAGAAAAAAGTATATCTATCTATCAATTATTGCGGTTTGAACACTTTTTGTTTGGTGATTCCTGTTCTTGCTTGTCTTTCGTTACATGGAAAATATGCCCGCCTATCACTATTGTGTATCCTACGTTCTATATTTCTAAACAGCATCCTATGGCTTAACTACCCCACTTGAAACAGCACCTGGAAGTTATTTCTTGTTACATCTTTGAGTCGTGACTTTCCAATCTTTTCAAGCATTGCTGTATTGAACATCACTGTCCCGCTCAACCTATAGCTACCTGAACAAAGAGGCTTTTGAGGATCTATTAGAGATAAATCGATGGTCAGTTTTCCTGTATTGGTAAAGGAACTACCTTCTGCTTGCTTATCTTCTACAGTTAAATGAAAATATTCAGTACAGTCTTGGTTATCTTTATCTATACGGAGGTTATTGAGTAGAAAACATTTCTTATCGAAGTCTTTAGATTCAGCTTCTGATGATGAAGAGTTGTATATGCTTTCACGGCTATTAAGCATAGTATCTAAGCTAGCATTATAAAAAGATAATGTGCGAATTTCCAACATGATTGGTTTGTATTGGTTAGGCAAAAGAGCCGACTCCGATGTTTTACAATGCACAGTAGGTCCATAAGAGACTGCATCAAGCTCGAATGCATGTTTTTGCTCCTCCTTTATCCTAATTTTGAATATCAATCTAATTTTACCCTTGTAGGTAGCAGGCGGCTGGTATACGAAATCGATCCTATTTTGTTGGATAAGAAAGGGAGCTGTGATAGGCTTACCCTGCTCCATCAATTGACCTTGCTCAGCTAAGTCAGCATTACCTGATGCCGGCTGAGCATGCCAAGAAATAAATTGTATATCCTCAGATGTACTATAAGTAGGTATGCTAAGTATGATGTTTATACCGTTGTTGCTTCCATAGACAGTGGAGTCGAATACTATACTGATCTCAGTATTAGATTTTTCTACCGAAGCTGAAGAAGGAATATAAGATTGATTGTCAGCATGCTCCAAGGGTAAACAAGAAGAACCAGATACAATCATTAGTATGCATAGCTGGCTAAGTACGATGTTACCGATCATAAAAAAAGATCTTATGTAATTATACCAAAGTACCTTATACTTGTTAGTGATCCCGCTGGGACTCGAACCCAGGACCCTCTCCTTAAAAGGGAGATGCTCTACCGACTGAGCTACGAGATCTAATTTTAATGCATTTAAAATAAAAATACTTTCATAAATATAGCTGTTTTTTTGATAAAAAACAAACAGCTGGGGCTACATTTTAGTCTGCTCTCCTCCTTGTAATTGATCTCTCTTATCGGCTATGCGTAAGGCTTCAATCATATCCAATATATCACCATCTAACATGGCTGCTAGGTTATGTCCTGTATAGCCAATGCGGTGATCGGTTGCACGACCTTGTGGAAAGTTATAGGTTCTAATCTTGTCTCCCCTATCTCCACTCTTCACCATGGACCTTCTTTCTATGCCTAGTGCTTCTTGTTGTTTTTTTAGTTCTATATCATAGAGTCTAGAACGCAATACATGGAGCGCTTTTTCATAATTTTTAATTTGTGATCTACCATCTTGGCAAGAGACCACTAAACCGGTGGGTTTATGGGTAAGTCGAACGGCTGAATAGGTGGTATTGACCGATTGACCACCTGGACCAGAAGAACAGAAAGTATCTTTGCGTACATCATTGAGATCTAAGTCTACTTCTACCTCTCCAGCCTCGGGTAGTACGACTATGCTAGCTGCTGAGGTATGTATCCTACCTTGGGTTTCGGTAGTGGGCACCCGTTGCACCCGATGCACACCAGATTCATATTTCATCATGCCATATACATCTTCTCCTGCAATGGTACAAATGATTTCTTTCCAGCCACCAGACGTGCCTTCTAACGTGTCTACAATAGCAAGATCCCATTTCATTTTTTCTGCAAACCTTTTGTACATTCTAAAAAGATCTCCGGTAAAAATGGCAGCTTCATCTCCTCCAATACCTGCTCTAATTTCTAAGATGATATTTTTGCTGTCGTTAGGATCAGTCGGGATAAGGTAACTGCGTAATTGTTCTTCTACAACCGTTTTTTTTTCTAACGCAAGGGAAAGTTCTTGTTTGGCCAATTCTCTAAAGGCTTCTTCTTTTTCAACATTCAAGATCTCTTTGGCTTCTTTGATGTTGTTTAAGATGGCTTCGTAGCTGTTGTATAGGTTAACAATTTTGGATAATTGCTTATACTCCTTGTTCAGCGCCGAGTAGGCCTTCATATCATCTATAAGACCGGGCATTGCAATCGCCTGCTCTACTTCGTGGAATCTTTTTTTGATGGATTTTAGTTTTTCAATCATAAATTATGGTAAGTACGGGATGGTTTTATTCAATTTAACAAAAAAAATGAAATTACATCTTAAAAGAAGATAACCCCTCCTGAACCATTTGATCGTTTTGTAAAATTTCTAACGCTTCTTTATGATCCTCAAAAATAGCCAGCAGTAGGAGTTTTTCTGGATTTGTAGTTACATTAGGAAGGTTGTTTAAATTAAAAGGGCCTAGATCATGCGTTTTTACTATTTCCTGTAGCGCAGCTTGACTACCATTAAGCGCAGCTTTATACAGTTCTAGCCTAGAAACCAGTGCTTTACTCGAACTATTGCCTAGTTGCTGTGTTGTTTTTTTAGAAGGGAACCCCGCAAACAGGGAACATAGGCATATAATGTATAGTAATTGTATCATAGTATAATATATATATGGGTTTAATGGTTAAATTTAATGTTAAGCTGCTACTTAGCGCAATATACTCATTTTAATGCTTTCTCCCTTTTATAACAAAAATACCATCTTTTTAGGAAAATATCTGACTTTTCCATTTTATATGTTATACTTAAGCCATGTCTAAACTACTTATTTATCGTGCCTCGGCTGGTTCTGGAAAAACCCACACCCTCGTAACCCATTATATTGAATGGGCCTTGCGTTACCCTGATGCGTTTAAACATATTTTGGCGGTAACCTTTACCAATGCGGCTACGCAAGAAATGAAACAACGCATTATAGCCTATTTATACAGCTTGTCTATGGGTGAAACAACCCCCTTGCAACAAGCGTTGGTAGCAACAGGTTGGACCCTTGAATCATTACAAGCAGAGAGTAACAAAGTATTGGCCATGATCTTGCATAATTATGGTGATTTTTCAGTGACTACGATTGATAGTTTTTTTTATAAAATCGTTCAATCTTTTAGCAAAGAATTAGGCTTAAGTCAAAGATTTTCTATTGAAATGGATCAATCCCTGGCTTTAGAAGAGGTCGTAGATGAAATGATCACACAACTGCCCAATAAGCCCTTCTTACAAAAAGGGTTGGTAGATTTTGCCCTGCATAAATTATTACAAGGCCAATCATGGGAGGTAAGAAAAGATATCCAACAGATAGGAAAAGAACTTTTTCAAGAATCTTTTAAACAGTATGAAAAAGCTTTAGGGGCTACTTTTCAAACCACAGACACTTTTGCTCGTTTTTTTGTAGCTATTCACCACCTTTTGGATGCATTTCAACATAAGATGAGCAACATAGGCAAAGCCGCTTTAACTATACTGGCACAAGAAAAGTGCGCTCCAGAAGACTTTGCCTATGGTAGACAAGGCGTGTTGGGTTATTTTTTAAAATTAGCCAGTAAAAAAGCCTATAAACCCACCCAAAGAGCCCTCGCAGCAAAAGATAACCTAGCCAGTTGGCTCACTAAAAAGAACAAAACGGAGCTACTACAGCGGGTAGTTACTACCTCATTACATCCTTTACTGGTAGAGGCTATAGCGCTATATGAAGAAGAGGGGAAACGGTACAACACCGGATTAGCTGTATTTCGGTTCATCTATATATTTGGAATTATCAGTGAATTATTACAGGGTCTAGCCCAATATAGAGCCAACCATAAGGTATTATTTATCTCAGATGTCTCCAGCTTACTCTATCAGATTATTGAACAAAACCAAACCCCTTTTCTCTATGAGCAGATAGGCAATCAATATCATCATCTTTTAATAGATGAATTTCAAGATCTTTCCCTTTTTCAGTGGATGAATATCAAACCCCTATTGCATAATAGTTTGGCACAAGGCTATACCAACTTGTTGGTAGGGGATGTCAAACAGTCTATTTACCGTTGGCGTGGTAGCCATTGGAAATTGCTCAATCATCAAGTAGAAGCAGCCTATCCCATGCATGACTTGCGTAGGTTAACGATCAATAGAAGAAGCCAAGCCGTTATTGTATTATTTAATAATCATTTTTTTAATCATGCAGCGCAACAGTTGACCAATCATCTCCAAGCAAATCTACCCTCATGCCATGAAGGGCTATCCGTTGAGTTAGAGGAAATAGAAGCCTTAAGAAAAGCTTATAAAGATGTCGTGCAACAGCTATCTCCAGAAGCGTTACAAGCAAGCAGCGGTGAGGTAACCTGTTTATTTTTTTATGGGCAAGCAGCCGCTCTACAAGAGTTGATAACACTATTGGAGCAGTTAAAAAAAGAAAATATACCGGCCACAGCTATCGTCTTATTGGTGCGTAATCATCGCGAGTCAGATTTACTGACTACCTTAAGTAGGGCCAACGCAGGAGATAGCGATTTTGCTACCCCTTATCCCCTCACTTCAGCCCATGATTGTGTGCTATCAAGCTATGGAGCGGTAAACCTATTGATCTATGCTTTACAGTATTTGCATAATGGAGGTAGCGATCTCTATAAAATTGCCTTTATTCAAGCTTATTATAGTTGTATAAAAAAGCAGTCTATTCCATTTCACCACTATACCGTAGGTGGATCTATCCCTACAACAGATGACCCTGTTATAGAAAAGCTATTGCCTGAAGCTTTTCTACGTCAAGAAGCTTTTTTAAAAAGCTTATCACTCTACACAGGCATAACTCAATTGATTTCCTTGTTTTTTAGTAATAACAACGAACACACGGCTGTTTTAGGTTTTTTTGAAAGCGTTGTATTAGATTTTCTTGATAAAGGAGAAGATACTATACCCGCATTTTTGCATTGGTGGGAAAAAAAAGGTAAGCAGCTCAAAATACCTACTGCCAGTCAAGCAGATAGCATTAAGGTAATGACCATCCATCAAGCAAAGGGATTAGAATTTAAGCGGGTGATTATGCCCTTTTGTAATTGGAACCTAGACCACTCATCCCACCACAGTCCCATTTTATGGAGCTCAAGCGGTCAAGAACCACCTTTTAATCTTTTTAATGTACTACCTATACGGTATGGATCAGATTTAAAAGAAACCTATTATGCAGAGGCCTACCATCTAGAACAGATCCAAACCCACTTAGATAATCTAAATTTGCTCTATGTAGCCTTTACGAGAGCTCAGGAACAGCTTTATATTATGGCCCTACGTCCCAAAAAGGAGGGTGAAATGGCTACTGTTGCGGATTTACTCTATGGGTCACTTAGTTTACTACAAACAAGTTGCACCCATCTTTCTTCCAATATAGCAGTGCATAGGGAAGAGGGCCAAGCCTATACGAAGTTTTGGTTCAGTACACCGAGCTCTACCTAGATCGTGTCGTCATAAGATGCCACACCAAACAGCAATGCAACAAATTTGGACAGCCGCTAAAAAAGAGCTGGCTTTTTTAGCGTATCTTGTAGCAATTCCCCTCCATCGTTTCATACGAAGAAAAGT
>JAIETQ010000025.1 GCA_019744995.1 Amoebophilaceae bacterium | reverse complement strand
AATAGCGCAAAAGGAACAATTAGAACAATTAGCGCAAAAGGAACAATTAGAGCAAATAGCGCAAAAGGAACAATTAGCGCAAAAGGAACAATTAGAGCAAATAGCGCAAAAGGAACAATTAGAACAAAGGGAGCAAAAGGAACAAATAGAAAAAATAGCGCAAAAGGAACAAATAGAACAAATAGCGCAAAAGGAACAATTAGAGCAAATAGCGCAAAAGGAACAAATAGAAAAAATAGCGCAAAAAGAACAATTAGCGCAATTAGAACAAAAAGAACAATTAGAACAATTAGCGCAAAAGGAACAATTAGCGCATTTAGCGCAAAGTAATACCAATAGAACGGAAACTAGAACAGACACTAGAGCAGAAACTCCTTTAACAGGCGATGCTAACCAAGAAGCAACCGAAAATTTAGCTCTAGGATCGCTAGAAAATTTTAGTGAAAATCCATTTTCTATTCAAAAGCTAATTGAATTTTTGGTTCATAATGAATTACCTGTAGATCAACAAATTCCCTCTTATTTTATAGTAAAAACTTTAAACCATGCCACGCTCGAAGAAATAGCTCAAGAACTAGCGCCTTTATGTCAAGAAACCATCCTGTTAAAAAAGTTAATGCTACATGCAACAGAAGCAAGTATAGCCATACTCTTGGAGGCTTTTATTCCATTTCCTCAGGGATTATACCATGCATTAGAAGAGGTGATTAGACAAGCCAACCTATGCAACAATAGACCTCTTGCATTGCAGACCAATACACATCTTATAAAAGAAATACTTATCCAAGCAAGCATCACCCATAGCCAACCTATTACAGAAAGTCAATATATAGAACATATAGTCCTCTGCCTTAGCACCCATCTATCAGAAAGCCCAGTTAGCCTATGTAAACAACTGGCCAAGGTAGCAGCAGATACGCCCCATCAACAGCTGGCAGAGACCTTTAGCTATTTAGAACAAAAACTACAACCCCTAAATGTAGCCTCTTTGAATGAAATAGCGCATGAGGGTGCACAAGAAAAAAAAGAAGGTATTGCACAACAATGGAATCTTTTTTTACACACTGGAATGGTTGGAAATTATCAAGAAGCAACCGACTTACTAGAAGCAGTTATAACCCATGCGATCCCTTTTTCATTAGCAGAAATAGTACAGAAAAAACATGTACAACAACGGCTTATCCTTCATTTTAGCCACCCACAATTGATGCGATTGGTCGCATACTGTTGTGCAGATAAATCGCTTACCAACTATTTGCAAGCCATGTACCCTATCTGGTGCATGACACAAAATGCATTAGCCGAACAGGTGATCGCTAAAAATTTATTTTGGGAAGTTACCTTACAAATCTTATCAGAGGCCTCTATACCTTTCCATAAAACTTTTTGGATGGAAAAAATGGTTGAAAACCTAAGCAAGTCCATACAAATCCCCCCCTTGACTTTATTACAAACCTTTCAATTACTGATTACAGATACAAAAGAAATACCAAATGTAGAAACATTAACTACTATGCTCAATACATTAGAGCTTACCTATAAACAACGCTTTATAAAAGAGGCTACCAACATTACCCATCCTACTTTAAGCAAGCTTCATCTCTTATTACATGAGGGGTATATCTCTCTAAGCCAAGGATATAATGGAGCTATTCAAACGTTAGCCAATGAATTATCCCACCTTATGGCATCCAACCCTGATTTAGTAGCTAGTATGCTCAGACAGGAGCCGCATAAAAACATCATCTCTAGACGTATGGTCTATTACTTTAATGAATCCATACATACCCAATTCTTATCCATTTTAGCCAAAGACAAAGAGCCCTTTGTAGTTTGTTATCTACAGCTATTCGATTACCTACCTGAAGTCATAACCAGTCAGCTTAATAGATCAGGACCATGGAAAGAAACATTAAAGAGCGCTATTATACACTATTTGCTTACGACAAAAATCATCCATGAATTAGAGCTTTTGAAACAATCATGGGCGACGATGAACGATCAGACACAGGCTCTTATCTGGAAAGCTTTACCAACTATTAATGTAACACACCCTCTAAATCAACAAGAAAAAAGAATCCTTAATCTTTTACCTTTGGTGCAAAGTTTACCTATTAAGGATGATCTAACCGTTGTCCCTAGCCGTAACCCTTACAAAAAAAAACCAGCTGTATCTAAATCCAACGCAAAAGAAGTGCGCGTCTATATCAAAAATAGCGGATTGGTTTTTCTATGGCCCTTCTTTTATGATTTTTTTCAAGCACAAGATCTTTTAAAAGGTAATCAATTTATTTCTGAGCAAGCTGCACATAATGCCGTCTATCTCTTGCAATATCTAGCTACTGAACATATGAAACATCCAGAATGGGAACTCATACTACCTAAACTACTTTGTGGACTAGCTTATGATGAGGTATTGCTACCCTATAGTCCTCTAGACCAAACAGATAGTCAAGACGAAGCAACAACCCATCAGCCATTTGTATCCAAACTTATGGATACTGCTATCAAACGTTGGGAAAATCTAAAAAAACTCAAATCCATAATAAAAAACCAAGAAGAGCCAGCCCTATTACAAAGTTACTTTCTATGTAGGGAGGGCATTTTATTAAATAAACCAGCTGATGATGAAAATAAAAAAGACAGCTGGAACTTATCTATTATACGTCAAGAACATGACTACTTAGATCTGCTCCCACCCTGGGTTATGTCTAAAATTGAACTACCGTGGATGCAAGAAACTATTTGTCTATTTTGGTTAGGGTAAGTTATGTTGCCCTTCAGCCTGAGTCAGCAGGTTTATTAGGTCTACATCACCCCTTAATTTTGCCAAATCAAGAGGTGTATTTACTTGATAATCAGTAATAATCAAGTCTATCCTCCCAGATTTAATGATCCATTTGGCTAACGCTATATGATTATGCATTATGGCAGCATGAAGGGCTGTATACCCATTGACATCCGTACTATTTAGATTTAATCTTTCCTGTATATTGGGTTGTATGAACCATTTGATTATATCTAAATTACCCTTTGCTATGGCTAACAAAAAAGGCGTACGATTAAGCCCATCCAATGCATTTATATCTATTGTTTGAGATTGTAGTAGAAATTGGACCATTTCTACATGATCATTGAACACGGCATTATGCAGCACTGTATCTCCCTTGCAGTCAGGACGATTTATGTTTTTGAACTTTTTTTCAAATTGAAAAAACAACTTGATCACATCTAAACTACCCAATAATACTGCATAGTGTACGGCTTGATCAAGTGTAAAATCAGCATCCTCTCCTACCCTTTCGGACTCAATAAACAATTGGATCATCTCTAAACTACCTTGATGTATAGCCAGATGAAAGGGTGTATTACCCTCAGCATCAACATGGTTTAAGTTTACTTTTTTAGATGAAAGCAATAATGTAACCATTTCTATATTGTTAGTTAACACGCCCGTATTGGAGCACGGTATGACCAAAAATATTTAGAAGACAATTTTTTATCAAGTTGCAAGTTAACGTATCATTTTTGCCACTATTAATCGCTACCGCAACGGCGATCATCTTACTTATGGTTGCTCTACACTCCGGACGATGGTAAAATTGTCCCGCATATTCTTCACATAAATTTATAGCACAATTTGTACAGACCAAATGTGGATTATCGGAACAGATATATCCGTTAGGACAAACCACCAGCTTGTTGACGCCAATAGACTCTAAACAAACAACACATTCTTCATTATTTTCAACCGTGTCATCCTTATGCATAAGGCATAGTGTCTTTGAACAATGAAAAGAATCATAATTGTTGATACGGTATAGCGTTCTTGAACAATTAGAAATAAATAAAAAGACTATGCATGCTATAAATTTAGGAAATAACCAATTAGAGTAGATACACTTCATAATTTATATCATTTAAATATTTACATGGGGTATTTAGCCATGCTATTGTTTACTTGCAATTTTATGATGATAATCAATAAATTCCTAATTTTTTACTAGGTAATTAAAAACACCTTCCATGACCTGAGTCATCTCATAGGGCGTATGGATGTGAAAAGAAGGAGACCATTGTAGGTTTAAAACGGCTTCATAAGCCGCTTGGATGGCATTGAACTGGTCTTGGGACAAGGCATCGAAGGCATCTTTTTTACTTCTATGTTGGCGACGCTGTTCAAAGGTATTAAAGTCTATGTCACAGTAGAGGCATAGGTCTGGCATTAAACCAGAAAAAGAGCGGTGTATCTTTAAAAAAAGTTCCCAGGTGTCGGGTTTATGTGTGAGCTGATAAGCGACAGTAGAGAAAATAAATCGATCAAAGATAACCACATCTACTTCCTCTACTAATGCTTCTTGGTGAATAAGCTCATTACGCGCAGCCAAAAATAAAAAAAATTCTGTAGCCACATTGCCTCCTTGTTTTTTAAGGGTTAAAATGGTTTCCCAAATTAATTTTGCATGGCTACTTCCTTTAGGGTCATGGAGTAGTTTTACACGGTAATGTTGTTTAACCAAAAGCTCTTTTATCTTTTGTGCTAAAGTGGTTTTACCAGAAAAATCTACTCCTTCCATCACTAGAATAAAAGGTTTAGATGGCACGGTTGATTTATTTTTTACGCTGCACATAAGCCCCCGTTGCCTGTTCTAACAAATGGACTATCTCAGTATGACCCTTGAATTTTGCACAAGCTAGAGGCGTACGACCAGCATGATTCTTTCGATTTAGATTTACTTTTTTTCGAATGAGCAATTTAACTATTTCTACATGATTATTTAATACGGCAAGATGAAGCGGGGTATTACCCGCACGATCTACACTATTTAGCTTTATGTTTTTTGATTCGCTAAGCCATTCAACTATTTTAAAACGATCAAGTAATATGGCAAGCTCTAGGGGAGTAAGACCTTCCTTGTTCCTACTATCCAGATATACTCCGGATCGGATGAGTACCCTAGTTATTTCTTCATAATGCTGAGCTATAGCAACATGAAGCAAGGTAGTACTATGGCCATCCTGATTATGTAGATATATTCTATGATTTCCAGCTAAGGAACGCCTCGACCCTCTTTTATACAAAGGTATCTTTTTTTCAAATAAATATACAAACTTACTTTTGATGGTTTCAAAAATAGTAACATATCCATACTTGATCAGCATATTAGTGAGCTTAAGCACCATATCTACATGATCTTTATTACGACCTTCATCATCTAATGCATTACTAATCTCACCAAAAAATGCTAATAGTATTTTTTCTATAAATGCACATGATACAGGATCTTTGTCTCCTGAACTTAGAACAGCTTCTAGTAGCTCTGCATAGTATATAGGTTCTTTGCAGAAAGGACATGGATAATAGAACATACCATCTGTACTCTTTTTATGCATTTCGGCCATCTTTATATTACACTGAATACACATGGCATGCTTTTTCTTGATAGCATTAGAGGGATGAGGACACAGAAGTAACAAGTGGCTACTGCATAACTTTTGATAACAAATTAAGCAACGTTTTCTTTCATCTAACGATGACCATGACCAGGCTACATGCTTGACTTGTTTTATCTTTTTTTATGATCGACGGTATAGTCTATACCTGCACAACAGTTGCTTTCATCTAACCATGAACAGGCTACATCATTAACTCGTTTCTTCTGTTCTTTATCAGTGGCGTTATAGGTGGTTTTTGCACAACTGATGGTAAAAGAAAGCATGAAATAGGCTATAGCGCTATACGGAAGGCGTCTAGGATGTATAATAAACATAAGCGATTATTAACAGTTAAAAGATGGATAGCTATAGGGCACCATACATAGTATGATCTAATTTGTTTAATTTATTTTTATTAATTTAGTTAAAATTTTAATAAAATCATGATTTTAATGGCGTAATACGATGTACAAAATACCTATAGGCGTAGATCTATAAAAAACAGATCTTTTTAACTATCTTGTAAATAGCTATAGTGCCATCAAAATAATGCCTATGATTTTAGATTTTCTTTTACTATCCGACCCCAATGTGCGTATTGTATTATTAGGTACGATGCTACTAAGTACCAGCAGCTCCATGATTGGAACCTTTGCGCTTTTAAAGAAAAAAACACTAACCAGTGATGCTATTGCCCATGCTGTACTACCGGGTACCTGTATAGCTTTTTTTGTAACAGGAGAAAAAAATACGACTTGGCTTATTATAGGTGCTTTTATTACAGGTTGGTTGTCCTCGATTGCCATTTGCAAAATAACCGACCATTCCAAAATAAAAAAAGATACAGCCATTGCCATTGTTTCTTCTATATCATTTGGCTTAGGTAACTTTTTACTTTCTATGCTTCAACACAATAGTCAAGCCAATCAATGTGGTTTAAAGTCTTTTTTACTAGGTAGTGCAGCCACCTTACTCAACGAAGATATCCTATTGCTACTAGGTTTAAATTTAGCCATTATTGTCACTTTATTGTTATTTTTTAAAGCCTTTATGGTCATTGCCTTTGATCCACTTTTTGCAAAATCCATAGGTCTACCCGTAAAAAAAATAGATTTTTTATTTACAACCTTAATGGTTTTGGCCATTGTAATTGGTATAAGAACGGTAGGTACTGTCTTGATGAGTGCTATGCTAATTACGCCAGCTACTACCGCGCGGTTTTGTACCGATAAAATCAGCCGCATCATGCTGTTGGCCATAGGAATATCCTTTTTCTCTTCCTTTACTGGAACATTCATTTCTTATAGCATACCCTATATGCCAACAGGTCCTTGGATTGTGCTTACTATGTCACTGATAGCGTACGGATCCTTTTTAATGGCTTGGTATTATCGTACCATTAAGAAAAATGGAGGACAAACTTTTTAATAAACTACCGTTGAATTTACCCTCCTTCAACTATACCCTTAAGCAAGTATTAGGAAAGGTCTATATTTTGGATGTGGTATACAAGAAATATCTCGTGTTATCGCCAGAAGAATGGGTAAGACAACATATGCTAAACTATTTGATCTACCATCTTGCCTATCCCAAAGGATTATGTTGTTCAGAACGAAAAATAGAGAGGACTACAGGCTATTATAGACCGGATATTGTGTTACGGAATCCAAAGGGTCAAGCTAATATGATTGTAGAATGTAAGGCACCTTATTTAAAAATTACTTATAAAACACTAGGGCAAATCTTGCAATACCATAGATACCTTACTGCAGAATTTTTGGTATTAACCAACGGGATGGTGCATTTTTGTTGGCAACTAACACAACCCTCTAATCAATTCAAGGCTATAAAGTATATTCCTTCTTATGAAGAACTTAAAAAAATAATGGATAGCAATCAGGAGCTATAACGCTTAGCTTATTACCAAAAAATATTGTAGGTTTATAATATTAATGTTTGATGTAGCTATTTGATAGATATAAATATGAAAATTGTTAACTTTTTAACTAGTAACCGATCTAAGTTTCAAGAAGCTGATCGCATTTTAGGTAATAGTCCGCATATTCAACTTGTGCATCATCATGTGATATTGCCTGAATTACAAGCTGAATTTGATGAAATTGTTATCAATAAATGCATGACCGCAGCTGCCATTATAGATGGGCCTGTCCTTGTAGACGATGCAGGACTATCTTGTGAAGCATTAAATGGGCTACCTGGGCCCTACACCAAAGATTTTCTACTTAAGATAGGCTTAGAGGGGTTGATACAGATCTTAAGTTTGTATGAGAACCAAGCAGCACGCGCTATTTGCACCTTGGGTTATACAGAAGGGCCTAATAAAGCAGTGAAATTATTTACAGGTAGTATCGAAGGAACTATTGTTAAACCTACTCGTACGAGCCATGGAAGCTGTTTCGATGCTATTTTTCAACCCAATGGTTGCAATTCAAGTTTTGCAGACTTACCATTAGGAGAAAAAAATAAATTTTCTCATCGCTATAAAGCACTCATGTTATTAAAAGATTTCTTAACTTTGGATAATCAGGCTTAACCAAGCCATTTATAACTAAGATTGGAGTGGTGGCCGAGTGGCTTAAGGTGCCCGCCTGGAAAGTGGGTGTGCTCTTAACAGGGTACCGGGGGTTCGAATCCCCCCTACTCCACAGATGCATAGGAACTTTCTATCGCTAAATGTTACCAATAGCTGTAGCTATATAGGTATATGATATAATTGTATCGTTGGTTTTCTGCATGCTTGACTATTTTATGCCACTTACTGTTTTGCTATTCCTTTCTATAATTTATACATTTTTATTTATATGCTACCTGAAATGTTGGTATTAGTGGATCAAGCAGATCAAGTCATAGGCGTAGAAGAAAAAATGAAAGTACACCGAGAGGGGTTATTGCATCGTGCTTTTTCGATTATGATTTTCAATAACCAAGGGCAACTGTTGATACAAAAACGATCAGCTATTAAATACCACTCGGCTGGATTATGGGCCAATAGTTGCTGTGGTCATCCAAGGCTTCATGAAGACAACTTAGCAGCCGCTCAACGTCGCTTAAGAGAAGAATTGGGTTTTACTTGTCCATTGGTAAAGATAACAACGGTTAGCTATGCGTTAAAGTTAGCTAATGGATTATATGAACATGAATATACCCATCTATTTACAGGTGTATATACAGCTGGTTTAGATCTTAATCCAGATGAAGTAGCTGAAATTAAATGGATAATGCCTGTTGATTTACAACAAGAAGCAACCTTAAATCCAGAACCGTATGCAGCTTGGTTTAGGCTCTATTTAACTACCTGCTATGCTAAAATTTTTGCTTAATAAACGGTATGAATGCGCAAAGTGAGGAGGATGATACTGCCCTGGGGGCTACATGACCCTTTTTTCTATCGCTAACAATTTTTTTTTAATAGATAAGCCTGCAGCATATCCCCCCAATGATCCATCTTTGCTGACTACCCTATGACAGGGCAGTAGAATCGATAAGGGATTTCTTCCTATAGCTGATGCCACAGCTCTAATCGCATGGGGATAGGCAGTAAAAGAAGTAAAAGTGCTATAGGATACTACCATTCCGTAAGGGATATGAAGTAAAGCTTTCCATACATTACGTTCTAAATCGCTTCCTTCTAGGGTATAATCAAGTGTAAAAATTGGATTATTGCCATAGAAATAAGCGGCTAATTCTTGCTCAACTTTTTTAAAAAAGACTAAAGCAGTATCCTGCACCCAGTCTTTTTCTATCTTAGAAAAATGGTTATGCCCTTTGATATATAACCCCAATAATTTACCTTTACTTGAAGTAAGTAAGATGTTACCAATAGCTGTAGCTATATAGGTATATGATATAATTGTATCGCTGGTTTTCTGCATGCTTGACTATTTTATGCCACTTACTGTTTAGCTATTCCTTTCCGTAATTTATACATTTTTATTTATATGCTACTGAAATGTTGGTATTAGTGGATCAAGCAGATCAAGTGATAGGTGTAGAAGAAAAAATGAAAGTACACCGAGAGGGGTTATTGCATCGTGCTTTTTCGATTATGATTTTCAATGACCAAGGGCAACTATTGATACAAATATGTATAAAACAATCTATTACTCGTTTTTTATGTTCATCTTTCCCTACCAGAGTCAAGCAAACCAGGATATACTATATATTGATTCCCAGTTATATACTGCAGGCTGTAATGTTAACAACATAGATAAAACGCAGGCCATCTATTTGCCAAAATCCTCCCCTTTATTACATTTGCTTCCTATTTCATTTCTTTTATACCAAGCATTGGAGGTAGGGCTTATGGATGCCCTTGAATTTAAATATTTTAATAAACAGGTCTTTTATGAACACAATTTTCCTGATATCTTAGGTGTTGTTACCAACCATAAGTTCAAGCTAGGCAGTGGTGCTGCATTTGCTTCAGGTTTAAAATGTTGTGTCCCTTTAGTTATACCTTGTTTAGTAAAAAATATTGCACTCTACTTAATTCATTTTATCAATGATCTGTTGGAGTTGAAAGGTGGTGATCGCATTAAGGAAGTGACCTTTTTGCCTACCATCCAAACACCAGAGATTGCTGCTCAAAAGCAGAGTGTAGTTGATGTTTTGTGTAAAGATGAAAATGGAGTACAGCTCATTATTGAGATGCAGGTAGCTCCCCAAGAAGGTTTTGAAAAAAGAGCCCAATATTATGCGGCTAAAGCCTACTCACAGCAATTAAATAAAGGCAAAGATGAAGAGGCTCGATATATAGATTTAAAGGCGGTAGTGTTTATTGCTATCTGTAATCATATTATATTTACAGATAAAGTATATTACAAGTCTGATCATATTATCTTGGATAAAGATAGTTATGCCCATGATTTAAAGGATTTTTCCTTTACTTTTATTGAGTTGCCAAAGTTTAAGATTACTGATATAAATTTACTGACCAACATCATTGAGAAATGGTGTTTCTTCTTTAAGTATGCGCATAAAACTAGTGAGGCCGATTTACGTAAGATCATAGGATCGGATCAGGTAATTCAGCGAGCATACGATGAGATCAATCAATTTAATTGGACAGAGATAGAATTGCGGACTTACGATAAGGAAACTAAACGTATTATGGATAATCAAGCAGCAGAAGATTATCTGATAAAAATTGCTACAGCAGAGGGTAAAGCAGAGGGTATCCAAATAGGTGAAGCTAGATTCCTGAAAATGATGCTCAATAATGGTAATTCTATTGAAGAAATTGCTAGCATAACAAGATTATCCCTTACTAGAATCCAGGAATTATTAAACATAGAATAAACATATGTTATTACCTCCCTTTTTATCCTTTTTAAACAAGCACCAGCTGATCAAGGATCCCAGTCAGCCCACCTTATTAGCCGTAAGCGGAGGCGTAGACTCCGTAGTGCTTTGCCATCTTTTTCAACAAGCGCATCTACCCTTTGCCATTGCGCATTGTAATTTTAACTTACGTGGAGCAACCACTGCAGCAGAGGCACACTTTGTAGATGAGCTATCAAAAAGTTATGGGGTCCCTTGTTATAGTAGGACCTTTGCAACCAAAGCTTTTGCTAAGACCCATAAGCTTTCCATTCAAATGGCTGCTAGAAGGCTACGTTATGACTTTTTTTATCAATTAATAGCTGACCACTCCTTGGGCCAGATCGCCACAGCGCACCATTGGGATGATACCATTGAAACGTTATTGCTTAATTTTATAAAAGGGACTGGCATTATGGGTTTACAAGGCATACCACCCATCTATAATAAAACGATTAGACCACTACTCTTTGCCAGAAAAAAGGAAATTATAGCCTTTGCTAGGGCAGCAGGACTTGAATGGAAAGAAGATGGCTCTAATGCATCCAATGACTATCAGCGAAATTTTCTACGCAATCAAGTGATTCCACTTTTACAAACCATAAATCCAAACTTTGAGGAAACCACCCGAGTAACTTTGGAAAAACTTAGGGATACAGCAACTATTTTTCAACAAGAAATAGAAAAAATTAAAAAGGAGGTGCTCTCTTTTAAGGAAGGTATAGGCTATGTAGCCATCAAAAAAATAGCAAATCACCCATCGGTAGTTACGATAGTAACTGAACTATTGGGGAACTATGGTTTTTCTTTTGAACAGGTAAAAAAGATGACAGCCCCCCAGATGACCCCTGGAAAAGTTTTTTACGCCACCGATTATACCTTATATGTAGACCGAGAAGTCTGGATGATGGTAAAAAAAGAGGAGGTCGACCGCCCAAAAGATCAACCGGGTAACCTTACAGCTGATATACCAGCTTTAACCCATTGGGGCAACCAAACTTTTTATCTTCAATGCTATAACAAGGAGGATTACCAAATAAGGCATGCAAAACATGTGGCTGCATTAAACTACAACCGACTCACTTTTCCTTTAACCATACGCCCTTGGCAAGCGGGGGATTATCTTCACCCCCTGGGCATGAAGGGGCGAAAAAATGTAAGTGATTTACTCATAGACCTTAAAATACCGCTTGCTATAAAAAATAAAGTAACGGTTATAACCAGCCAGGAGGCTATTGTTTGGGTAGTGGGTTATTGCATAGATGACCGTTTTAAGGTAACGGCTGAAACAACAAAAATCGTTGAAATAACAGCTTATGTAATACATTAACGCATAGAAGCCACACCTTCTGACTGCATCCTACAAATAGATGCATAGAGCGGACTAGTAGCCAACAACAGATCATGAGGACCTTGGGCCACTATATTGCCTTTTTCAAAGACAAGAATGCGATCCATAGCAGCTAACACCGACAACCTATGAGCGATAACCAAAACCGTTTTATCGGACATAGCTATAACGAGGCTTTCTTGAATTTCTGCTTCGGTAATAGAATCTAATGCAGAAGTAGCCTCATCGAGTATTAAGATAGGCGCATTTTTTAAGAGCGCACGTGCAATAGCTATACGCTGACGCTGACCACCAGAAAGTTTAGAGCCACGTTCGCCTACTAACGTCTGATAGCCTTCGGGAAGGCTCATGATAAAATCATGACATTTTATTTTTTTTGCACAAGCTATCACCTCTTCATCAGTAGCCTCTTTGCGTGCATAACGGATATTTTCTATGATCGTGGTATGGAACAAGGAGGTATCTTGTGGTATAAAAGCAATCGCTGCATATAAAGATTCTTGTGTAATAGTAGATATGTCCTGTCCATCAATGGTAATAACACCTTGATTGAGGTCAAAAAATCGCAACAAAAGCTTTACAAAAGTGGTCTTTCCACTACCCGACAAACCGACTAATCCCACTTTTTCTCCAGCTTTTATAGCTATAGATTGATTTTGAAATAAAGCATTACCAGCTACATAAGAAAAACCAACTGCTTTGAACTCAATAGCTGCTGCTGATTGGCAATGCAACCCCGTAGCATGAGGTAGATCTAGAATTTTATGCTTACTCTTGAGTGAGGCTAATGCTTGTTTACAAAAACCTACTTCTTGTAAGAAATCAGGCAAATAGGATACGGTTTCCCATACCAATTTACAAATGTTACTGCCTGTATAAAAGATATAGGTAAGTTCAGGAATAGTAAGTTTGCCACGCTGCCAGTAATAGATCATCGATAACAGCAATCCTACCCCCATAAAGGTGACCGCCAAGCTACTAATGATAAAATGTAACTTCATAACGGTAGTCAGGAATTTTTTCTGAGCTTGACTCTCTAATACTTGTAAATGACTCAGATGATCAACGGATTGGTTTTTTCGCGCAAATAGTTTTATACTTAATATATTACTAAACCCATCTACAATGCTTCCTGATAAAAAACTTAATTTTTTTGCATGTATATTGGCATCATGGACACAATTTTGGGCATAAAAAATATAGACCAATGTGTGCAATATCAGCCAAACCAGTGGTATAAGCCCAAAAACAGGCTGTATCCAGAAAAAAGAAAGGATACCGAATATCATGGTAGATAAGGCAGGTAATATGGAGGATATGATATTTATCATAATATCACTGATGCCAATGGTCAAATCTTCTACCCGTTTACCTAAGTCTCCTGAAAAATGGTCCAGAAAGAAAAGATAAGCATGCTGCTGCAGATAGGAAACAACCCAAATACGTATCTTGGCTTCAAAAGCAGGAATGGTCTTAATTTTAACGTAATCAAACAACCTAAATAATATATCTATCGTGACGATGACTAAGAGTAAAGTTAATAAGGGAGGTAAAAATTTTGTCCAGTGCATCACTTCATGGGGGTGCAATGCGGTCAGGCGACTGATGAAAACTCTAAAAAGATAGGGTACTACTACATTATCAAGTACAAAACACATGCGAAAACAAGCCATAGCAAAAAAGCACCACTTGAATTGTTTTACAAAGTAAAGTGAAAAAGTTAAAAGATTTTTTGTAATATGAGCAGACATGGTTAGCAAAGATGAATAAAAAAGAAAAGCATCACCGCTGAAATTAAATCAAGCAAGGGGAAAGAAAAAGGCTAAATAAAAAATGCTTAAGGTAAATAACTATCTAGGATTTCTTGAAGGGTTTCTAATGGCACAGAACCAATTAATCTTTTTACTTCTATACCTTTATAAAAAATAATAACGGTGGGTATGGTTTTTACCTTATAGGTAGTAGCGGAACTATGCTCATCTATATTTAACTTACAGACGACTACTCTTTCTTTATAAAGATCAGCCAAAGATTCAATAACCGGCCCAAATCGGACACAAGGCCCACACCAAACGGCCCAAAAATCAACCAAGACCAGATCGTTTGCTTGGATCAGAGAGGTCAAGTCTGCATCTGTAATGTCTAAAAAATTTTTACTCATATGCTAAATAGATTACCTAATATCGTAGTTAACACCAAACGCCCCCTATTTAAGAGACATTTACAGCACGTCATTATGGATAGCGGCCTACATTTATCTCAGTAAAATGGCTTCTCCTTGTACAAAGGTAATCATCTAAATAGATTTTTGCAAATAAAAAACAACATAGAAAAGGTATGCATGTTGCTACTTATAAAATAGCTGTATATTGCATAGCGATGGGGCTTAGCCGGCTAAGTACAACTTATTTATTTCTTTTAATTTTAAACTAAAATCATGCTCCGTTATACGTTAAACCTTTTCACCATCATCACCTCTATGATGATTTTCAGCCCGTTACAAGCCAGAATTATAGACATAGACCTTAACTTGGTTTGTCTTACCATATTGGCGCAAATAGCCATAACCCTGCTTATACAGCAGCACCTAGGAGGTTGAATGCTGATGGCGCATGGGTATTTAATCCAGGAGCTGGGGTTAGTTTTGATTTTAGAAGCACACTATGCGACCCTTATTGGTATGGCATCTCTCCAATCCTAAAAATCATCTATCTAAGGGATTGTGATGATCGTTCCATTTTGATGGGAGGCGCCGGTGGACGTTTTCGTTATAGTGTACGTAAGAAACTATTGATAGACCTTAATCTATTGGCTATGATTTGGCTCGGCTCAATCTGGAAAACCAATAAGTATAACTTTTCTCTTTTGCCTTTTGCAAATATTTCGTTACAATATTGCCTAACAGAAACCGTTAGCATAGGGCCTGTTTTTTCCATTATTCCCAAAAGTAGTCGATTTTCAGCTACATCCGGCTTTAACATACTATTTATAAGTCTTACTAGCTCCATTACGCTCTATAAACCTGAAGCCCCATAAGCTTGCTATTCTTGTTTTTTTTATTATATTTATGCAATAGATCTTAACGTAAATATACATCCATACAGCACAGCATAAGTGAATATAACCATATGAACATAGATATATTATTTATTTTAGCTTTTCTGCTGTTAACAGTTATAATAGGTTTATCAACTACGGGGAAAATAGCTACATTTAGAGATTATGCCATAGGCAAAAAATTACCTACTTATGTAATAACCTGTTCATTAGTAGCTACGGTCTCACAAGGTAGAACATTGAACATGATTGCGTACTATCATCGGGATGGATGGTGGGAACTACTTAATGCAATTATCTTGTTACTGGCTATATATTTTGGTTCCAAAATACTGCTCATTCGGATGGCTGAGTTTTCAGGCAACCTTTCTGTAGCCGAGTCTATGGGGCAACTCTACGGCACTGTCGTACGAAAAATAACCGCTCTCTCCGCTTTATTGGTTTTGTTATGTAATTTAATCACCCAACTAAAGGTTATACTAGAAACCGTACGTTTTTCCTTACCCAATATTAGCCCCCACTGGGCTTATGGGTTTGCTATTGGCATTGCCTCTATTGTTATTGTATATGCATCCATCGGAGGCATTAAATCGGTTGCTGTAACAGATGTGGTACAGTTGCTTTGCTTTAGCTTGGCATTGCCTTGCTTAGGCTTTTTTTTATTACGTTATCCTAAAATTTCAATTACAGAAGGATGGGAAACGGTGGACCAACTCCCTCAATTTTACAGTCTACATTATGTGTTTAAAGCAGACTCCTTTAGAAAATATTTTTTCTATACCACTCGAGTACTGCTTATTATCTTAGCTCCTCTTATGATACAAAGATTCTATATGTCTAGATCTATAAAGCAGGCACAAAAAGTGTTTAACCTCAGCCTAGGTATACGTTTTTACATCTATCTATCTTTGTTTCTTATTGCCATGACGCTTTATTTAAGTGGACACGTTTTAAAGCCTGGTGAAAATATTGTACGTTATTTTTTAAATGCCATACCATGGAAGGGTATTAAAGTACTCATGGGGATTACTGTATTGTCCTTATTGATGTCTACCGTTGACTCTGTATTGCATTTAGCATCAGTAATTGTCGTAAGTGACTTATTCCCTCAGCGATGGTTTCAACAGGTTAATCCGTTAACCAGAGAAGCAAAAAAAATAAAGCTCGCTAGGCTTATCATATTAATCACTGGAGCAGTAACGCTCTACTACGCACTGGGCTACAAAGGTAATATTTACAACCTGATGTCTGTTGGTAGTGAGCTATATATGACGGTTGTAGCTATTCCATTCGCAATGGCTATTTTAGGTTTTAGAACAAGAAAAGAAGTCATACTCATCACTATGGTTATTGCTGGACTGTTTGGCACTTATACTGTGCTCTACAAACCTGCCATTGGAAATGAAAGCAGTGAAGTACGCTGCTTGAGCATGTGTATCAGTTTATTTACCTTGATTATCATGCATTACTTATTACCTCAACTAGCACATACCGGCTGGGTAGGTATTAAAGATGATGCGCCGCTTTTAGTTAAGCAACAAAACCAAAGGCGTAAATGGGAAAGATGGATCAATGCTACCACGACATTTAATTGGAATGTTTACAGCACACATATTTTTCCAAAGAAAGAAACCCTATTTTCATTGGTAGGTATTTATGCCAATCTTATGATATTTATATCCTTGTTTATAACTAAACTAGACGCTTATCTAAATTTTGGTATTTGTATGATGGTATTGGCTAGCTGCTTTATCTATTACCCAGGATGGCACACTGCTAGGGTCATCAAAAAAGGGAAAGTGATGCATTATATATGGCTAATAGGTCTATTCCTTTTGTTATTCTTAAATGGCAGTCTAGTTTGTATCATCAATCAATATAATGTACTCCTAACCCTATTATACTTTATAGGCATCTGCATTGGGTTTTATGTATTACCAACCGCACTAGCCCTGTTTATGCTACTTGCCTCTTTAACCCTTACACATTTTATTTTTCCTTATACCAGTTGGTCCTTAATACCTGTAGCATGGGGCTCTTGGTTCCATTTTCTATTAGCTATTTGTTGTTGTTGGCTCGCTATTAAATATATCCATGCAAGCAAAACTATTCGGAAAAAAAATAAGATGCTTATCAGTTATTATCATGCCTTATTATCCTATAAAAGAGCAGAAACGCTTGATATTAAACACTATCAACAAGAATTTGATAGAGTAACTAAAGGCAAATCACATGAAGAGGATGTACTCCCTATTATTACAGATGACCTTAAAAACGCAATCAATAGTGATGACCTCAACGGAAAAAATCAAATGATACTGAGCTGCATTGATCGCCTAGAAGGATATAGAGATTTTATAACCGAGCGTTTATATATCGAGCGACATCACTTGCCACTACACCCCCAACCTATAGATTGTATAAAGCTTATAGATCAGGCTATTCAGTATTTTAAACAGGCTGGTATTGAACTAGATTTAGCCATATACAGCTATAGTAAGGCTACAACCTTAACTTGTGATGAGGATAAGATCAAAATACTTATTCATAATATTATGCAACTCATTCAACACAGTAATACAGTAGATTCAGAAGGTATTGTAAGACTCCATATTAAGGATACACAAATTAAATATAGACTTAGTGTATCAAAAGATGAATATAAGCTATTACCTGCCTTAGCATTTTTCTGTACTACTTCAAAAGCGTTGCCTAGGGTTGAGACCATCTATAACGAATCACTAGACCCTATACCCACTACCATCATTAAAGATGAAAGTGATCTATATCATGCAGAGATCATGCGTATTGTAACCGCCCATTATGGTTGCTTAATGGTCAATCAAACAGAGGATCATATTACTTTCAGCTTTATTTTACCTATTGCATTAAAAAGCATAAGAGATTCGATCATGGATCAATCGCCTGCCTCTATCTCTGATATCGATGTAACCGCATCCTCCATAGCACAAGAGCAGGAACTAGAAGATTTATTGGCACAAAAGACCGCTCTAACACGAGATTTTATACATGCTACCATACAGTATGTAAAAAAATGTCATGGTAATCAAAAGCGTGAATCTGGTGAGCCTTTTTATACCCATCCTATGGAGGTAGCTAAAATTTTACTTGCAGAAACCAAAGACCCAGATACCATCATAGCTGCCCTATTGCACGATGTAGTAGAAGATTCAAAAGCAACCCGATCCTATATTAGGAGTAGGTTTGGGAGTAATGTAGCTGAAATAGTAAATCGTGTTACTCATATGGGAGATAGTTTTTGTAAAATGAAACTTACTAAAAAAGAAAATGAAGCACGCATCAGAAACTTCAAAGACATCCGTTCTGTACAAGTAAAGTTAGCCGATAGACTACATAATGTACGTACTTTAGCCTACTGTCCTATAGAAAAACAACTAAAAATAGCGCAACAAACCCTAGCGTTTTATATTCCTTTTTCAGAATCGGTAGGAGTAACTAAGTTTACAGCAGAATTAAAAGAAAGATGTCAAGAAATACTCAAACAGTGTAACAATCACCCAGCCCTATAACCATAAAGTTACCATCTTTGAAGCTGCAGATACCAAGTAGAAGAAAAATGGTTTAAAATCATACCTATACAAAAAATAGCACCAGAATAAAAAAAATAAAAATCACTGATAATCAATCGATTATATAAACCCCGCCAAACATTCATCCATACATATTTATTTTTACTTGTAAATTAGCATTTTAATGCCTAAAATGCATACATGAATGGGTAATTATCTAACCTTTTCTGCAGATACTGAAATGATTAAGTGCGTAGTAGTTTATTGGACTTTTTAAATAATTTAAGCCATGATAATAACTAGATCAAAAAGGTATGGAAGAGGATACTAGACCACTTACTGTAGCTGCTGCAAACGAAAATCGACTTCAATTGCTAGAGGCGTTTTTAGACGCAGGTGTGGATGTAGAAACTAGGGATCAGGAGTCTAGTACACTGCTTTATATTGCCGCAAATAGGGGGTATACCGAGATGGCAGATATGCTCGCTAAAAAAGTAATGATAGATGCCGTAAGAAACGATGGAACGCCCCCTATGCATGCGGCTGCAAGACATGGAGGAGTTGAGATAGTTAACCTCCTGTTAAAGAAGGGCGCTTATAAAAATGCAAAAAGCTATCAAGGTGATACGCCGCTTCATCTTGCGGCAAGTAGTGGAAATCTTGCCGTGGTTAAAAGACTTTTAGCCGAAACGGTGGAGGTAAACGCGCGAAATGAGGAGGGTATAACAGCTCTTCATGCTGTGGCAAGCAATCACCCTGTTGGAGAAAAAGATAATATTAGAAACGATGTTGATATAGTTAACGCACTTTTAGCTGCAGGAGCGGATATAAAAGCAGAAAATAAAGAAGGGGATACTCCTCTTCATGCTGCAGCAGCCAAAGGGAACACTGAAATAGTTCAAATCTTTATAAAGAAAAAGGCAGATGTAAACGCACAAAACAGGCAAAAACATACGCCTCTTTTTGCTGCCTCAGCAGAAGGAGATCTTGAGGTCGTAAATCTTCTTATAGCTGCAGGTGCAACGGTACAAGTACAAGGTAATGAAACTACCCCTCTTATGGCTGCGGTACTAAATGGCCATATTAAAGTGGCTAGCGTTCTTGCACAAAAATGCAGCCACTTAGATCATAAGCTTATCGCACTCCTTTTTAAAAAATGTGAAGAGTCGAGTAGTGTAAGAAATCCAGCAATGCTAAGCCTATTTACAGACCCTAGGCTTAGGGAAAATTGTACCACTGTAACTTCTGGAGCCAGTAGGATGCGTGGTTTTTTACCCGACATTATAGACGGTATGAGAGGGATAAATACCTATCTATTCTCTATACATGCGCTATTATCTTACTTCTATAAAGGTTATAATAACCAAACACAATCAATGTATGCTTCAGGCCATGAGCTTTCTCAAGAAGAGTTGTTCATGAATCAGTGCCATGCAGCAAAAGATAAGGCTAAACAAGAAGGCTAGGGGTAGTAATAAATCGTCTGCCAGCATAGGCTGAAATGGTTAAAGCCAAAACAAGGAGTCGATCGAACAAGCCCAGGTTCGGTTGACTCCTTATTTTTTATTAAATTTGAACATAGAAGCTTATAAAAGAGTATACATTTCCACAAATTAACCTATGTTCCAACTAAAAGATTACCCATTTGTCTATTTCATAGGTATCGGAGGCATTGGCATGAGTGGCTTAGCGCAATTTTTAAGGAGCCAAGGCCATCAAGTTTTCGGGTATGATAAAGCCGAATCTACGTTAGTGTCCAAGCTTCAGCAACAAGGAATTGGTATACACCACGATGACCTGGTTACTTCTATTCCAACCATTATCCATAACAACCCAGACCAAACGTTAATTATCTATACCCCAGCTATTACCATCTACAACAACGCTATTTTGAACCACCTAACCACAAACCATTACCTGCTAAAATCACGGGCAGCAGTGTTAGGAGCTATATGTCAAAAACACCCTACGCTAGCCGTTGCAGGTACCCATGGAAAAACAACTACATCCGCTATGATTAGCCATATATTGTACCAAAGCAATATACCCATATGCTCCTTTATAGGCGGCATCATCGAAACTTATGATACCAACCTGCTCCACAATTGCCTATTAGAAGAAGTAGAATGGGTTATAGCTGAAGCAGATGAATTTAACAAATCCTTTCTCTCTCTACAACCCACCCATAGCATCATTACCACTGTAGATGCAGACCATACCGACACCTACCCTACCCTAGCTGATATGGAAAAGAACTTTTTACAGTTTATGGCACAAACAACCCACAGCTTACTCATACAGGATAGCGTTGCCCATAAGCTACAGATCAAATCCTCTTGCACGATACCACTACATACCTACGGTTTAAATGAAGGCGATATTAGGGCCAGCCACCTAACCCTTCAGCCAGACCAGAGCAGGTTTACCTATGTAGGGCCTCAGCTCTCCATCGCTGACCTATGCTTACCCATGGCTGGCTTGCATAACATAGAAAATGCTTTAGCCGCCATTACATTTTGTTTAGCCATCGGCTTATCAGAGAGAGCAATTGCCCAAGCTATAGCCTCTTTTCCTGGTATAGGAAGACGTTTTTCACTTGTTTTTAAAAATGATCGGTGTGTATACCTAGATGATTATGCCCACCACCCTACAGAAATAGATTGCTTATTAACTTCTGTCAAGAAAATATATCCAACCAGTACCATACTGGCTGTTTTTCAACCCCATCTCTTTTCACGTACGTTGGCTTTTTATCCCTCCTTTGCAGCAAGCCTAAGTTTGGCAGATCAGCTGGTTTTACTCCCCATCTACCCTGCAAGAGAAGTGGCGATTCCAAATGTTACCTCAAAAATGATCTTTAATAGCCTAACCTGCAAAACCAAAGAATTGGTAACTATGGATAGCCTACTAGATAGACTAACCAGTTATGTTACCCATAGTAGAGATCACCTAGTTATAGTAACCATCGGTGCTGGAGATATTGGAGAAAAGGTCACAGCTATAGCTGACACCTTACAGAGATGCTATGCTAAATCAGTTTCTATCTAAAAACAAGCAGATAAAACAGCCTTGTATCTGTTGCATTTTTGCCACTACTTAGGTAAATTAGCCATTAGGTTGAAATCATGATTCCAAAGGCAAGCTGTAAGCCATAAAGCATGAGGACAAATCTAAATAAAAAACCATTTATATGAACCCGTTACCAAACATAACTGCCCTAGATTCGATTAGAGGACAAATCTAAATAAAAAACCATGTATATGAACCCGTTACCAAACATAACTGCCCTAGATTCGATTAAAGGTGAAGAAGATCTATCTTGTTTTTATTTACAATGGTACGAAACCATGTTGCTGATACGTAAGTTTGAAGATACCGCAGCCCAACTGTATGGTCAGCAAAAAATAAAAGGATTCTGTCACCTGTATAATGGTCAAGAAGCCTGTATAACAGGAGCTGTAAGTGGCTTATCCAAAGGAGATAAATACATTACAGCCTATCGGGACCATGCCCATCCTATTGCGCTAGGGACTGATGTTAAGTATGTTATGGCAGAATTGTATGGAAAAGCCACCGGTATTTCTAAAGGGTATGGAGGGTCTATGCATTTGTTTGATAAAGCACACCATTTTGTAGGGGGCCATGCCATTGTAGGAGGGCAGATTCCCTTGGGTGCAGGCCTGGCTTTTGCAGAAAAATATAAACAAACAGGCCACCTCTGCATCGCTTTTATGGGGGATGGAGCCGTACGCCAAGGGGTAGTACATGAAACCTTTAATTTAGCTATGCTCTATAAGCTACCTATTATTTTTGTCATTGAAAATAATGGATATGCTATGGGCACTTCTGTAGAGAGAAGTTCTAATGTAGTAGAACTGTATCGCTTGGCTAGTAGCTATGATATGGATGCAGCACGAGTAGATGGCTTATCCGCAGAAGCAGTGCATAGTGCCGTTCAACAAGCTGCGGTTAAAGCAAGAAATGGCATACCTTCTTTATTAGAATTTGTAACCTATCGATATAGAGGTCACTCTATATCAGATCCGGGAACCTATCGTACCAAGGAAGAAGTAGCCACTTACAAAACATATGATCCTATTCTTAGCTTAAAGAAGCTGATCCTAGAAAAAGAAGTGGCTCATGAAGCTGAATTAGAAGAGATTGCTAAAATGGTTAAACATAAAATTACAGAAGCTGTAGCTTTTGCAGAGCAATCACCTTTTCCAGACCCAGCAACGGTCTATAATTATGTTTACAAAGAAGCGCATTACCCATTTCTTTCGCATTAAATTTTTATGAAAACAATAGATATAAATACTATTCCTAGAGAAGGTTTAGATAAAAGCAATCACGGATTAGATAGATTAGAGAAAGTTGATCAAGGTTTAGATGAAAATAACAAACCCTACTTTGATGAAGATGCTGCACGTGTAGCAAGAAAAAGAAAGCAATATGAAAGTTATGCTATTGGCGTAGAAGGAACCAAAAATAGGTTTTATGCGCTTTGCTTATGGCTTATAGCCTTTGGTATAGGTTTCTTTTTTTACCGACGCCATCAAAATCGATTAAATATCTTAGCGCAAGATGAAATGTTTAAAGCGGTCTACTATTTTGAATCGGGTGAGTTTGATAAAGCATTACATGGAGATGGTACCAACAAAGGGTTTGTGCACATACTAGAAGACTATATTGGCACCAAAGCCGGTGAAGCCGCTCGCCTTTACGCCTCTATCAGCTATATGCACAAAAAAGACTACAACACAGCTTTATTACGTTTACTGAGGTTTAGCAGCAGTGGTTCTATTTTGCGGGCACGTGCTTGGGCAGCAATGGGAGATGGTTATAGTGAACAAAAAATTTTTCATCACGCCAGTAAATATTATTTGAAAGCAGCTAACCATAGACCAAACAGCATCTTTTCTCCAAAATATTTAGCAAAGGCAGCTATTGCATTCGAAGCCCATGAAAAATATAAAGAGGCTTGTGATTGTCATAAGCAAATTATTAACAAATATCCTCAATCTTTGTACTATGAGCTGGCTCTAAAGGAGTCTGGCAGGCTCTCTGCACGGTTATAGGCTTTTATAGTTACATGCACAAAAGATGGGTAGTTGACTCCCCCAAGGAGCTGGGAAAAATTGATGCTTTAGCTGAAGCTATTGGGGTAGGATCGACTATGGCAACCCTATTAGTCAATAGGGGTATAGAAAATTTTGAAGAGGCTAAATGTTTTTTTCGTCCTTCGTTAGCCTATTTACATGATCCCTTTTTAATGGAAGGCATGGCGAAAGCTGTAGAGCGATTGAGAGAAGCTTTATGGGTTAAAGAGGAAAAAGTGGTTATCTATGGTGATTATGACGTAGATGGCACCACAGCTGTCGCTATGGTTTATGGTTTTCTGCACGCCCTACCTGGTGCACAGATCGCCTATTATATACCAGATCGGATGACAGAAGGCTATGGAGTTTCCCTACAATCTATTGAAAAAGCAGCTCAAGCGGGTATTACGCTTATCGTTACCCTAGATTGTGGCATCAAAGATATTGCCTCTATCACTAAGGCGGTTGCATTAGGTATCGATGTAATCGTTTGCGATCATCATGAAGTTGGAACAACCCTCCCCCCTGCTTATGCTATTTTAAACCCCAAACAACCCCATTGCAACTACCCTTTTAAAGAACTATCAGGCTGTGGCATTGGTTTTAAATTGCTGCAGGCTTTTTGTCAAGCAAATGGAATAGCATTACAAAAAGCCTATGATTATTTAGATCTGGTGGCCCTTAGTACCGCCTGTGACCTAGTCCCACTAACCGGAGAAAATAGAATCTTAGCCTACCATGGCATACAACAGCTGCAAACCCAACCCACTAAGGGGTTACAAGCCTTATTTGGTTTGGTACCCCCCTGCCCTAACCTTACCATTGCTGATCTTGTATTTAAGATAGGGCCCCGTATCAATGCGGCTGGTCGTATGCATCATGCCACCCTAGCGGTTGAATTACTTACCGAAAAAGACCCTGCCAAAGCGAAAGATTTAGCCTACAAAATAGATCAACACAACCTCCTCCGTAAGGAAATAGACCATACCATCACCCAAGAAGCCTTAACAACCATTGCAACAGACCCGACACAGCCGTTCAAGAAGGGCACCGTATTGTTTAACCCAGATTGGCACAAAGGTATTATTGGCATCGTAGCCTCTCGTTGTATCGAACACTATTACAAACCCACGATTGTGCTCACCCTTTCTAATGGCAAAGTAGTAGGTTCTGCCCGTTCTATAGCGGGTTATAATATCTTACAAGCCATCACTGCTTGTAAAGATTTACTGCACCAACATGGCGGCCATGCTTTTGCAGCAGGTCTCACTATGGCTATAGAGAATGTAACTGCTTTTCAAGAAAAATTTGAAGCCATAGTACAACAAACCATAACCGATGGTTTACTAGTAGCTCGGCAGTCTATTCATGCGGCTATTGAATTTAAATCCATCGACCAAAAATTTGTCAATGTATTGATGCAAATGGAACCCTTTGGCATCGGTAACCCAACGCCGGTATTTGTGAGTAGCCCGGTTTATCTGCGTAACTATAGCATCTTAAAAGGGCTACATCTTAAATTGGAGCTCTATCAACCCAATTGCCACACCTCCTATAAAGCAATAGGTTTTGGATTGGCTGCCTATGAAAAGCTCATTTCCACAGGAGCACCTTTTGCCATAGCCTATACCATCCAGTATAACTATTACTTAGGGCATCGATCTATACAGTTGATGGTCAAGGATATTAAAGCAGCGTTATAAACTGGCCACCTAGTATCATTTGTTCAAATGGGAATAACTACTTACATTAGGTGCTTGTCAGTAGTTGCAACTGTAAAAATATGCTGCTATAGCAATTTTACAATTCTAAATAAAAAAATGATTGGAAATAAGCATACAAAGTTATACCAAGTAACAAGCATAGTTTTAAGCCATTATTTATATTTACCTATCCTTTTTGCTTGGAATTGTCAGTCAAAACCCTCCTATAAAGTGCAACAAGTTGAGGATACAGAAAACCATGATACCATCCAAGCGTTACTTTTAAAGCTGGTTGGAGCTTTAAAAGGATCTAATGTGGAGGAACAAGAAAATATAACTAAAGAGCTAGAACAAATTCTTTTAGCCATAAAAAAAGCTGACAGTCCACCTCAAGACACATCAGCACCTATGGTAACCGATCAATCTACACAGGCTACTCCCCCTGTTGATCCAGTGTATAGTAGCACAACATCAAGTGGAAGTTATACCAGCTCCTATGCGAACAGTGGTTCTACAGCAAGTACAAGTCCTACTATTCCTGTATCAACTCCTCTAAGTCCGAAGCGTAAGCCTTCACCTCCTGCACAACCTGCACAAACAGATCCTGATTTAATAAAAAACTTTATTAACCTGATACAAGGTCTTAATGCGGATGAAAAAACGGAAGCAATAGCAACACTCATCCAGGCGCTAGGCTTGTCGTCTAGTGGTAATGGTGCTTATGCAAATCAGGGTGTACCACCTCCCCCACCGCCTCCGCCAGGATGCATACCACCTCCGCCCCCACTGCCACCTCCGCCGGGAGGAAGCTTCCAGGGTACCAAAGTTCCTTCAGCATTGCACCAACAACAAGAAGAAAAAGAACAAAAAATCGCTGATCTAAAAGATGAATTGAGTAAAAAAATAGATCCTAGTATAACAAACGATGATGCTACAATAATGTATGAGGTAACTATAACAGCAATTAAAAAACTAGATCGCTCAAAGATTCATGATATATTTAAATATTATCTTAGATTAAAAAAAGCAAAGCAGGATGGTGAAATAACTATAGAACTTAATGCTGCGAATGTTTATAAGATTCATAAAATTTATAAGGATTTGCTGGCCGCAAGGGGAGTGACAATAACCCCTAAAGAAGCTGTAGAAACCTATATAAAGGGATGCAGCATGATAGAAGTAAAAAATGGGCGTATACCAATAGTGAAAAAAGCTATAAAACTCCTAAGTGAGGAAATTAAAAAAAAGAACGTGGCTCAAGAAAATAGTGAATTGAAAAACAAGATAATTGATAGAGTAAGCCTATTAGCTGAGCTTGCAGAAAAATCAACAGAAGTAGATGAGTTATCAGACATAAAACAAAAATTATTAGATATAAAACAAAAATTATTAGATATTCAATGTAACCCCAATGATTTTTTATAATCGCTGCTTTTTATTAAATTTAATGTTTATTAGTCATCCATGTGTAACACACAATAATTTTTTTTTAAATCATTCGTAATGAGTATTCAAGTAATAGAGGTTTTAGGGTATAAAAGAGCAAATCTCGGAAAAGTTAATGCTAAACAATTAAGAACAGAGGCCCACACCCCTGGTGTATTATATGGTGGCACAGAGCAGGTACATTTTTATGTACCTATGATTTTTTTACGGGATTTGATTTATACCGCTCAGGCACATTTTGTAGATCTAAATATTGAAGGAACCATTTATAGAGCTATCCTGCAAGAAATACAATTTCACCCTGTAAGTGAGATGATTCTACATGTAGATTTTCTACAAATTTTTGAGGATAAAAAAATAAAAATGGAAATACCTGTAGCCTTCATAGGTAAACCCGTAGGTGTAGCCAAAGGAGGCGTGCTTTCCAAAAAGCAAAGAAAGTTATGGGTTACCGCCTATCCTAAAGATATGCCATCAACCGTAGAGGTTGAAGTAGGTGCGCTTGATTTAGGGCAGATTACACGCGTGCAACAAATTTCAACTCAAAACTATACCCTATTGGCTTTGCCTAATACCCCTGTAGCCTCCATTGAAATTCCAAGAGCATTACGTAGTACGGCCAGCAAAGAGGAGAAAAAAGGTAAAAAGTAAAAGTTTTAACCATGAAGCTGTAGTAGCTATAAATCGTTAACCATGAAATGGTTACTGGTTGGATTGGGCAATATTGGGATGGAATATACCTATACGAGACATAATATAGGTTTCTTAGTGGTTGACCATCTCGCTCATCAACAAAAAGCTGCTTTTAAAAGCGCTAAATGGGCTACTATGGCTTCTTTTACCCACAAAAATCATACCGTCTATATGATTAAACCGACCACCTATATGAATAATAGCGGTGAAGCGGTCAGGTATTGGTTGAAGCAGTTAGCTATTCCTATGGAACAAAGTGTAATGATTGTAGATGATATAGCCCTTCCTTTTGGAAAGGTACGTTTGCGCCCCCAAGGTTCTGATTCAGGGCATAATGGGCTCAAAAGCATTTCAGCTTGTTTGCAATCCAATAACTATCCCCGGCTTAGAATGGGCATTGGAAGCGACTTTCCTAAAGGTCAATTGGCCAATTTTGTCCTGGGCGATTTTTCACCAAAAGAACAAGAAGAACTTCCTTTTCAATGGCATCATGCGGGTGACATCTTGCTTACTTTGTGTAACGCAGGCATTGTTCACGCCATGAATCAATTTAATAAAACGAAGTAAAAAGCCCCTCCCTCCTATTGGCTGCTCTATAACTACTATATCTATCTAAGTTAATGGCTATAGGCTTATCCCCAAATAACTGTTGAGTAGCTGCTTCGAAAGCAGGCGTTAGCTTTGTGGCCATAAAACAATCTACTCCTTTTTTCTCTCTATCATTGATAAGATCATGCGTGGTTAAAAAATCTTTAACCGCTAAGGCCGTCACCCGCTCAACATCCATAATGGCAATATTGTGTTGAGGGCGTTGCTCAAGCAACTGTTGCAATGGCTGTTTTAGGAATAGATAATGGGTACAAGCTGGAACAATCACTTCTATGGGGTGGCCACACAGTTGGTTCAAGTAATAATCAACTAACCCATAGTCTATTTTTTTACCAGCAAATGAGGCTTCTACCATAGAGGCTAACTCAGGTGTGGCTAAAGAAAAAAGTTTTATCCCACTCCCCTCAAGTCGTTGTTCATACCTACCAGAAGCCACCGTATAGGTAGTACCAATAAGGCCTATGCGGCGATAAGGCTGTCTGGTTATGATGTGGTTTACCAATGGGTCAACTACGTTAACGATACCTAAGGCTTGATGGAGCTTAGTTAAATAAGCGCATGCAAAAGAGTCTAACACAGCAGTAGCCGTATTACAAGCAATTACCAATAATTTGTACTTTTTATCCAAACAAAAATTCACTACCCTCGTGCAGTAATCCTTCAGTTGATGCGCTGTTTTTTCACCATAAGGTAAGTGTTCCGTATCACCGATGTAGTGTATAAGCTCTTGTGGTAAAACTGCTTGGATAGCCTTGGCTACAACTAACCCCCCTACACCACTATCATAAATAGCAATCGGCGCAACTTTAGACAAATGGTGAAACACAATATTTAAACACTATAAAACGAGTGGGCCCACCAGGACTTGAACCTGGGACCTGCTGATTATGAGTCAGATGCTCTAACCGACTGAGCTATAGGCCCTTTACTTCGAAATAACCTTTACTTTGAAATAAAGTTAAATTTACATCTTTTTTTAAAAAAAAACCAGTGAATCTATCAAATCAAGCTTACCCTAAACTAAGCCGCCCTACTCCGCATAGGTATAGCATAACTGTTCTAATACCCTAGAAACAGCCGCATAAGAAGTAGCCTCTACCAAGCAGGAGCGATGTTGTTTAATACCAGGCAGTCCTTTAAAATAATTGGTGTAGTGGCGTCTCATTTCCAAGATACCAAGTTTTTCTCCTTTCCACGCTATAGCATGGGTTAAATGCTTTCGAACTGTTTCCATACGTTCTGTCAAGGTAAGAGGAGGTAATATTTCTCCTGTTGCATGATAGTGTTTAATTTCTCTAAAGATCCAAGGATATCCGATACTCGCCCGACCAATCATAATACCATCTACCCCATACTGATCTTTGTAAGCTATGGCTTTATGCGGACTATCAATATCCCCATTGCCAAAAATCGGAATATGGATAGAGGGATCTGCTTTTACCGCTCCAATATAACTCCAATCGGCTTCACCTTTATACATTTGTTGTCTAGTTCTTCCATGGATGGTTACCGCTTGTACACCTACATCCTGTAAACGTTGTACTACTTCTAGAATTTTAATAGTTTTATCATCCCATCCCAGTCTTGTTTTAACCGTAACAGGGATAGCTACTTGTTTTACAATTTCAGCAGCCATGGCTTGCATTTTAGGGAGATCTAACAGAATACCCGCCCCTGCTCCTTTACAGGCTACATTTTTAACAGGACAACCATAATTAATATCTAGCAAAGTAGGTTGCGTTACTTCTACTATAGCAGCTGCCCTGCGCATTACTTCTATATCATCTCCAAAAATTTGCACCCCAATAGGACGTTCATGGTCATATATATCTAACTTTTTTATACTTTTTGCAGCTTCTCTAATAAGTCCTTCAGAAGAAATAAATTCTGTATACATAAGGTCTGCCCCATATTCTTTACAGACCGCACGAAAAGGAGGGTCGCTGACATCCTCCATCGGGGCTAATAAAAGAGGAAAAACACCTAATTTGCAATCTCCAATTTGTAACATGTTAAATTCATAGCTATAGTAGATGGTATGATGGATAATACCTATAAAGGTATCTATTTTTATGTGATTTTTATCAATTTTTTTATTTAACTTGGCTATCCTTTTGTTTGTTGTTAATATTTTATATATTTTATGTTTTGTATCAGTTCAGTATATTTAATTTTAATGTTATGCTTATCCAGGTTATACTTCAGGTTATACTTCGTCGTTCAGCTTATTATACCTCGTTTTTTTATATTTTTTTAGTGTCTTTTTGCTTAGCATCTTGTGTACTTTCTCCAATTTCTCAAGTGGAACCACTCGAAATTCCTCCACTTAAGTATGGTAAGCCTACAGATAGAAATGGGTTGTCCGATAAATTCAAAGGCAAGAAAAGATGTGTCTATATGTTGCATGGAATTGGGGACCAACGTAATAAAGATTTAAGCGCCTTAGGTGGTAGGCTAAAGCGTGTGATCAACGATAGAAACTATAAGTTTGAATGCCCCGAGCAGCCATTGGATGCTATTCCAGTTAGAGCAAAGAAGATAATCGACTATATTGAGGCTAACGAACGTAGGTCACCACATGATTATTTTTTTATAATCGGTTATAGTTTGGGAGGGTTAGTAGCTACTGACGTAGCTACACAATTAAGCGTCAAAAAAAATCCGCTAGCTGAAAAGTTAGCTGGGGTACTTACTATTAATTCCCCTATGGGTGGGATTACAGAAGATGCGCTCATAGAACGTGTTGCTGGAGGTATGATGAAGCATCTACAGGAGGGCCGAGCTGATCTAATAGAGAATAGTAAATATCTTCAGGGATTAAAACAGAGGGTTAAGTCTGCGAAGTTCCCAATATTATCTATTGCGAGTAAGCTAACCTTATCAGAAGTAGGCTGGTCCTTTTTAGGTTTTGCTAACAATAATAACATAGGTGGTGATCAGACCGCTAACGTTAGGGAGATTTTTCCTAACTCAGATTGTTTGGTTTATCTTCCTAGTCAGGTGGCTGTAAAAGATTGGAGACCTTCTCACCGAAATATTGCAGTAAAAGCTTATCAAGGGTATCTGCATGGAGACCTAAGCACGGCGTTATCTATGGAGCAATTACAGCTATTGAGGAAATTGGTTGAAGAGAAACCATCTACATCTATATTGAACAAACCAGATATGCTTACTATGCTAGCTAATTTTGTAGATAATCCTGAGGCTGCTGTAGCTCAGTGTGGTATTGCTGACGAACCTGAGGTTATTATGGAAAACCAATAGCCTCCACTTTTGTAGAAGTGAGATTAATTTATCCAGAATAGGCATACCCTTTTTATATATTATATAATATGCGTATATTGCGTTTAATATAAACTTAGGGCGTATAATTTTCTATTCGTCCCATTAAGATGGGCCTGTAGCTCAGCTGGTTAGAGCGCTACACTGATAATGTAGAGGTCCGCGGTTCAAGTCCGCGCAGGCCCACTTAAGTTACTTAAATATTGTTATAAGATCTCATGAGAATAATCCGATTTATCAAGCAAGTATTTACGGTTGCCATAGGTTGCATGGTATCTTTTTTTATTTTGATGCCTATGGTTGGCATATTATTTGTTTCCCTTTCAAAATTAGCTTCTAAAAAACTACCCTATAAACCTAGAGAAAATACCATATTAGAGCTTAAGCTAATGGGGAATATTGTAGAGACAGTTCCCGTCTCTTTGTTTGATGACAAGAAAGGGCAAAGTGATTTAAAAGTCATTAAAAAGGTGATTCACGAAGCAACAGCTGATCAACATATTAAAGCATTATATATAGATATCTCCCATATGAATGCCAATTGGGCTGTTTTAGCAGAGATCAGGTCGGCCTTGTTGGCATTTAAAAAAATGGAGAAATTGATTGTAGCTTATGGAGACTGCTATAGTCAAAAATCCTATTATCTGGCTTCTCTTGCAGATGAAATTGTACTTAATCCAAGTGGCTATTTTGCTTTTCAAGGTTTATCTGCTACCATTCAATTTTATACCAATCTTTTAAACAAAATTGCTGTAAAACCTGTAATCTTTCGGATTGGAGATTATAAAACGTTTGTAGAGCCTTTTTCTTTACATGAAATGAGTAAGGAGAGTAGACAACAAACGAGGTCCTATCTTGACTATATATATGAACATTTTTTGTCGCAAATAGGTCTTGCTCGGAACATATCCATTCCTAAACTTAGGGAGTATGCCAATAATCTTTCTGCTGTACTACCAGAAGATGTGTTACAGGCAGGATTAATTACCAAGATAGGATATAAAGAAGAGACTAAGGAGCTCCTTAAAGATCAAATTTGTAAGACAATTAAGGATAAGGATAAGGATAAGGATAAGGAAGTTCAATATGCGACATATGATAGCTATTATGCTTCCATAAAACAAGCCAGTGATGCTGTGGATAAAGTAGCATTGGTAATAGTAGAAGGTGAAATTATAGATGGTAGTTCTAAACCTGGTTATGTAGGAGCTAATGATTTTGTAAACACCCTAAAAACTATTCAAAGAAACGATGCAGTCAAGGCGGTTGTTTTACGTATTAATTCGCCAGGAGGTAGCGTGCTAGCTTCTGATGCGATGTGGTATGCCATAGAATCGCTAAAAAAAGTAAAACCGGTTGTGGCTTCTATGTCTGGTGTAGCAGCTTCTGGTGGATATTATATTGCTGCGCCTTGCCATTATATCTTTGCACAACCTACTACCCTTACCGGTTCTATTGGTATATTTGGATTATGGTTTGATACCAGCGAGTTGATGCAAAAAATAGGCATTGAACAGGATGTGGTTAAAACAGCTCCTTCTGCCGATTTTTTAAACCCACGCACGAGTTGCCTTGAGTCAGAGTCACGGTTAATGTTTAAAATCTTAGGAAGCAATTATGATACTTTTCTAGATAAAGTTTCAGCTGGGAGGGGATTAACTATAGATCAGGTAAGAAAAGTAGCCTCAGGCCGGGTATTTGCTGGCATAGAAGCGGCTAAAAATGGGTTAATAGATGAACTAGGTGGCCTTGAGGTTGCGATTGAAAAAGCGGCTACATTGGCAAAATTAAATGGAAAGTATACGACTTATTATATGCCATCTAAAACAAAATTTCAGGAATTATTGGATTTATTTGTAGGTAATTTAAAAACAAAGTTATGGACTATCCTCTTTAGGGAGGAGTCTTTCTTATTCCAACAAATACAAGGTATGCAGGTTATGCACAAAAAAAAGGGGATGCAAGTGATGTTGCCCTATAAGATTGAGGTTAATTAAATTATAGATAAAATTGTCTAATAACTATTGTGAAGCAGGTTGTTTTTTTTATATTTGTTATTAGACGTCCGTGAGTTTATCTCATGTTGCGGATGTGGCGGAATTGGTAGACGCGCTAGACTTAGGATCTAGTACCGAATAAGGTGTGGGGGTTCGAGTCCCTTCATCCGTACTTTTTAAGGCAACTTCTTTCTTTTACATATTATAATTTTACTTACTTTGGACATCCAGTTTAATAAACTTAAGCCTAGCCATGGGATTATTTCTATTACAATCCATGCACCTGACTATCAGGAGGCTATTGAAAAGAAAGTGCAGCATTATGCTCAGCATACTCGTTTAAAAGGGTTTAGGTTAGGCACAGTACCCACAGATCTGATTAGAAAGATTCATGGTGTTTCTATCGTTGCTGAAGAACTCAATAAGTTAACTACTAACGCCCTACAAACTTACCTTAAGCAAGAGTCTATCTCTATTTTTATGGACCCTTTGCTTGTAGATGCGCCTAGTGAAAAGGATTTTAAAGAGTATAAAGATAAACCATTTAATTTTTCTTATGAAATAGGTTTAATGGAGGATACGCCTATTGATTTAGGTCCTCATATCGCTGTGCATGAATTTAAGATAGAGCATGTAGATGATGCATTGATTGATGAATTTGTTTCAGGTATACAACTTGTACATGGAGCATCTCTTTCTATGGATACCAGTACAGAAGATGCTGTATTACATGGTTCTATTGAAGATGCTGCCAGTGGAGAAGTTATAGAACTGCGTATAATTATAGCCCGTATTCCTGAAGATTTAAGAAAAGCATTTTTAGGTCGACAGGTTGGTGATGAGATTATGCTGACAAAGGAGATGTTAACGGGCCATACCGCTTCTCTTTTAGGACTCATCTCTAGTGTATTTGCTTATATTTCCTATCAGGGAACCTTTCCATATAGTTTCAAAATCAATAAAATTGCTTGTATTACACCGGCCCCTCTTAACACTCAACTTTTTGATTTGGTTTTAGGTCCAGGGGTTGCAAGCTCTGCAGTTGCTTTTAAAGAAGCTTTGGCTAAAATTATTTTATTTGATAAACGCAATGAGGCTAATAGTTTATTTGCTGACAGTCTACGTGATACGTTTTTGAATCATTTTCCTGTAGACCTACCAGATGACTTTATTAAAAAGTCTATTTTAGCTAAAAATACAAAGGCAACGCTAGAAGAGATAGCCTCTTATTATGAAGACTATCAAAAAAACTTAAGATGGGAAATTTTGTTAGGTAGGATTATGAGAAGTAATGACTTGGTTATAACCCCCGATGAAGTGATAGAAGAAGCTAAACAGCATTATATCAACTATATTAAAGAGAATCTAGGTCAAGAAGAGATTGACAAGTATAGTGAAACAGATATTACTCAAGTTGCTTTGTCTTTTCTAAAAGAAGATGAAGGTAAACATTATATAACGTTACATGAAAAGTTAAGTAAGCATAAGGTTTTATCTTTTATAAAGAAAAATATAACCATAACAGTTGAAACTGTTACTATTTCAGCCTTTGATCAAAAAAGGTTTGCTATTGTTTAATACTTTTATTTATATTTTTTATGTTACGTAATTATTCACTATTAAAAGGGAGCCTTACTAAAGATTTAGAAGATTACATTAAGCATAGAGAAACCCATTATAATCTGTTAGTAACGGCTAATGACAGCCTATATTAGGTGAACATACTGTTGTACCTAATGTAAAAATGGTTTTCATTGAAAACTTTGATCATAAGTTATTAAGTTTCTTGGATAAGCTGGGCGCGGAAGGGTTGTTTGCGTTAAACGAACATACTATGGATTATCGGCTAGATTATTTAAGAAGTAACCTGGTACCTTGGCAAGAAATCTCTAATCTATTAGATCAACACCTTAAAGTTGGAACTAAAATTTATTTTCTAGGAGAATATTATGACGATCAACAAATAAGAACAGAGCTACCCCATGGCTTAATGTTACAACAAACCTATCCAGATCTACCTCCTAGAGGTATGCACGACATCCACTTGAATCAAGGTGTTTCGCTAAACATGGTTCAAAGTAAGTCTAATGGTATCTATCAAGATGGAGTTATGTTTATAAAAGCAGCTGATAATAGCATAAACGCTTTCTTTTTTATGTTTGATTGTCAATCTTTAACAACTTGACGCTTCTGGCAATCCTATTTAGTTTTTTTCGCCTCTTTTATTAGATTTAAATCTGTAGGTACTATCCCATAGACCGTAGTATAATCTGCCTCTTCATGTATAAAAAAACGGCCATAGTGCGCATCTATCATATGGCCTATAGATTCCCTATAGCGTTCCTTTGAATGAGATGGTGGAAGGATATGAATGTTATCATCTATTTTATCATCATCGGATGCGCTATACACTTGCTCGATTACAGGTCGGACTGGGTTATTCGTAAGTATAAAAGCTACGGCTGGTAAGGTTTTGCAATAGATATGTAATGGCTCTAAGGTGTATTGAAGTTGTGTATCATTTATATAGAGGTGGATGCTCTTTACTTGCGCTGGGTGATCACTATGCGATATAAATTTTATACCATCTGTTAAAAATTGGTTTAATTTTTTAGGATCGCCACTAATAGTAAGCTGTTTAGTATGGTTATGGATTACTGTTTTTATTTTTTTCGTATCGAAAATTGATTTATGATTTAATTTATCTATAACTATTTGAATAGAGGTTGGCTTAGGGGATACATTTAGGAGATTGTTGCTGAAGTAGCGCATTTCTCTTAAAAACTGTTCATGATTTTTGTATTGCTTAACCCATGCAGCCAGTGTACTTTCAGGTATAGTGTTTTTGTTATATTTACCACCAACAGTCAGTTGATTTGCATGGTCATGGGATGAGATGGCTATCGGATAGGGTTTGAGTTTTGCTTTCAAATATAAGACTATGATAGAGAGCGCTATAAAAAAGAGGAGGGTATGGTAAAGTTGATTTTCTTGCCATGCAATCTCCATCCATAGGGTATCATTGTTTATGCAAAGCAGTTTATAGTATATTAAAGGGAATGCGATAAGAGACATTAAACCAACTACTTGCCATGGCAAGTAGCACAATGCCACCACAAAGTTGGTTAAAGCGATTCGGGTAGTTAGCTGATTATAGCTATGAATCAGTAACATATAGCCACTAGATAAAAAAAGCAGGGCAAAAACAAATATAGGATAGATATAGACCAAGACCACACCATATCTATCACCTTTTATGGCAGGGTACATTCCTATACAGACAGCCAAGCCGATTGAAAACATCGGTACTATAGGGTGATCGACACTATGTTGTAACTGGATACATGCTATTACAAGACAATATATGCCCAAGGCAATAGTAGATTTGTTGCGTATAGGCAATAGCTCTCTTAGGTAATCGGTCAAGTGGAATTTTTTACCGAAATTATTAACTATGAGATTTGTTGGCATGACATTTGGCCGCTATCTAGCTTTGTTTGTAGAAATTTATTTACAGCTGGTTAAATTCAAAAACTTGAGCAAATCACAATCAGGAGGTAAGACAAATGTATTGTCGGCTTTTTTTTCAAATATACTTTTTGAGGTATGTAAGGCTTTATAGAATCTATAAAATTCAGGATCTTTACTGAAGGCAGTATTGTAAATCTTTGCAGCCGTTTTATCACCTTCACCTTTAATAATTTGGGCTTCCATGTAGCTTTGCGCCAGAATGATTTTACCCTCTTTTTCGGCTTTTGATCGTATACGTGCTGCTTCTTCCTGGCCTTCTGCTCTAATCTGTTTGGCTTCTTTTTCTCTTTCTGTTTGCATCCTTTTGTAGATGGCTGCACTATTTTCTTTAGGTAAATCGGCCCTAGAAATTCTAACATCTACCACATCAATACCAAAGGATTTTGCTTGTTGATCAACGAGCTTTTTAATTTCTAACATTACCCCCGTTCGCTCACTAGAGAGTAGGAGCGTAAAGTTTATCCTTCCTATCACTTTTCGCATGGACGATTCTAAAATCTTGTTTAACCTTATTTTCATATTAGAAGGGCTATAGATCGTCTTGTAGAAAATAATCGGATCAATGATCTTGAATTTGACAAAAGCATCGATTATAACTCTTTTTTCATCGGATGCCGTGAGTTCTTTGGCCTCTACATCAACTGTTAATATTCTTTTGTCAAAAAATTCTAATTTTTGAATAAAAGGTATTTTTATATGTATACCCGGATCTGTTATCACCCGCATAGCCTCTCCAAACTGGAAAATAACAGCATACTGGCGTTGATCTACGGTAAAAACTCCATCTGAAGTAATCAAGATGAAAGTAAGCAAACTGACCAAAAGCTTTGTTGTTTTTTTCATAAAAGTATAGTCTTAGGGTTAACGATCAGCCCCACTAATTTGCATATGTGGCAGTAAATTATGCTTTACAATAATTTTTTTAGACCCTTTGAGCACTTCTTCCACAGCATCTAAAGTCAGCCTATCTCGGGTTATTTGTTTGTTTTGTTGATACTGACTTAGTATAAGCTCAAACCGTTTACCTTCACCTTCGGCTTTGGAAACAACGGACTCTTTATAACCCAATGCTTCCTCTACAATTTTAGCAGCCTCCCCTCTGGCTTTAGGTACGATGTCATTTCTATAGGAATCAGCCTGATTAATTTCTCGTTCTTTGTCGGCTTTTGAAGTTTGTACATCTCTATAGGCATCTATGACCTCACTTGGTGGTTCTGCTTTCAACAACTGCACTTTTTCTATTTGTATGCCCGCATGGTATTGATCTAAAACTTTTTGTATCAAAATTTCAATCTTATCGGCTATTTCTTGTTTGTGGTTGGATAAAACAGAAGAAATAGGTGTCTTGGCAATGACTTCTCTTATGGCACTTTCAGAAACAATTTTAAGGGTTTCTTCGACCATTTTCACATTAAAGACATAAGCCTCAAGGTCCTTGATGTGCCACATCACATCTGCATTTAGATCTATTATGTTTTCATCTCCTGTAAGCATGGTGCTTTCTGTTGAGATAGACCGACTCCCATTATCCGTATTACTTCTGAAAGTGGAACGGCTATTGGAGCGATAACCTATTTCAATGCGACGGGATTGATTTACTTTTTCTACAATTTTATTTTCTATGGGGGATGGAAAGTGATAATTTAAACCCGGACGTCCCTTACTTACGAACTTGCCAAAACGCATGATTACCGCTTCTTCTCCCTCTTGTATGGAATAAACGCCTGAGGCTAACCAGACAACCAACAATGCACCTAAAAAGAAGAGGACCTTACGACTAAAGTTGCGTTCCTCTAAGGTATAATGGCCACGTGCACTACCGTTTTGGGCGGGTTCAAAAATATAGCTTAATAGCTTGTTTAGTTGGTCCAACATGGGTCAAAAATATTTTTTCTTTTAGGGTAAATATATAAAAATATAATAACATTGTCAACTATCCGGCCAGCTTGTAAATTTAGGTTAAATGTTGTATGCTTGTTTTCCGTATCACGACTAACCATAGTTACTTTACCGTTAAAAATAAATTTTACACTTATGAAACAACTTATAGATGCCCTGTGTATAAACGGGTGCGTTATGCGTAAGCATCTCCTGTGGAACAGCTAATAGGTATGGTGTACACCGTACTGGATTCGATTGTCAACATGAAGCGCAAAATGGACCGTCTTTTAATGTAGAGCTGAAGCGATCTAACCAAGCTATGGAGCCTGTCCTAAGACAAACCTTAGAACAGGTTCATAATTCCTTTTCCGGTATTAGTTCAGATGATATAAAAAATAAGCTTCAAAGGTTGCTAAATGATGCCAATATAGCTATTGATGCTACTCAAGCAGGTCTTTATTTGATGGATTCAGCTAATACAATGACCAAAATAGGCGTATTACCTAATGAATCAGCTACTATTTCATTAAAGTTATCAGGCATAGACTTTGATGAAGAAAAAAGCTATACTTTGATTCAAATACATGAGTCTATAGATTATGCGAACCATCAGTTTTCAATGGTTGGCAATGGCTCTTCTAGTAGCTCTTTGCATCAAGGAACAGGTGATAATGAAGGAGTATATGCATACACAGCAGATGTATGCATTAAGGCTAATATAAGTCGAGGGTTTTCTAAAGTAGAGCTAATAAAAATGTATATAGAAGAAAAAGGTGATTTCATCGTAGAAGACGGTATAATAAGCCGTGGCCCTAGCAAAATGGTAGGTAATCCTACCTATGTCGTTATGGGAGATCTGAGGTCTTTAGTTGCATTGCGGATGAATAGACTCAGCTTGTTTGGGGATTATGTTGATGCTAACGATGGAGCCTAAAAGTCGACTTTTAGGCTCACGGAACCATACGTGATATGCTCGCATCTTTAGGGTTAAGCTATGCCGGTGCTTCCATGTCCTTGTGCGCCCCTTGCTGTCTCCTCTAAAGCGGGAACCTCATGCCATTGGACAGATACATACTCAGCCACTACCAGTTGAGCAATTCTGTCACCGTTTTGTACTACAAAAGGTTGATCTGATAGATTCATAAGCAAAACCTTAATTTCGCCTCTATAATCTGAGTCTATAGTTCCTGGACTATTTAATACCATAATACCTTGTTTAAAGGTTAAACCACTTCTGGAGCGCACTTGCGCTTCATATCCTACTGGTAAGGATATGGCTAAGCCTGTCCCCACCAGCACGCGTTGTAAAGGCATAATGGTAATGGGGGTCTCGATGTAGGCACGCAAATCCATACCACTTGCCCCTACGGTAGCATAAGCGGGTAATGGATGGTGTGAGCTGCTAACAATTTCTATTTTCATGTGGTTTGGAGTTCTATGTTTTTACACTCTTTGATGGTAGCAATAGGGTCAGTAATAAACGCCTTAATGGTAGCATGTACGTCTTGGTCTCCCAGTATAGAAGGGGCATGGGTAAACTTCATTGACTTATTGCCGATGAGATGAACGAAAAGATTCATATGTGCACGGTTTTCATACTGCTTCACAGCAATATTTTTATTATTGCCTTCCTCTCTCCATTTTTTTACAGCTAGTTGAGTAGAGAGTTTTAGCGTTATATCTGTGTCTTTTATATTTTACCTAACACCGCTTAGATCCACCATTGGAATCATGTATGATGCGACCTTAACCCTTTTGGAAGGTCTACATGTACTACCAATAGATAGTATAGGTAAATCTGATTGTTGAACAGCTGAACGTATCTCTTGAAGATAAGGACTGTCCTCGTCCTGATCTAAAGCGTTCTTATCAGGTCCTAGATCCTTTAATGAGCCTGCAATAAATTTTTCAGAAATATTATCCTTGGATGGAAAGGAAACTCCACCCATAGGTGAATTAATCGTAACTACACCTTTTACATTTTTTAACTCTGTTCCTAAATCAGCAGCAAATAAGCCTCCAAAACTATGACCTACTAGAAAAATTTCATCATGTTTTTGTTTAGCTTCCATATATTTAATAAACTTACGTGCGGCTGTTCCTCTCTCTTTAATCGAATGTGCTCCTTCCATAGGAACACAAGTGGCATCCAGCGCTTCCTTAGATAGATATTGAAGTTGATCAGCTAAGTCAACTAACTCTGGATGTTCACTATAACAATTGAGCCCATGCAAAATATAAACGGCTTTTGTTTTTGCTTTTCCTTGTGTTCCTGCTTGGTTTCATAAATGATTTACTTGAAATTGGTTACTACCAGGTATACAGCTGTAAGCACCCAAAGATAAGAAAGAAATAGCAAACAGAAAATAGAATTTACAATAAGTGCTATAAATAGGATAAATTAGGTTTATAAAGGTTTGTATAAAGGTTTTCATTAGGAATAAAATATAATTATTATAGGTTAAAAATTAGACTAAAGTTGGTCTATCTAATCATAAGTATCATTAGATAGACATAGTCGTATACTATAGGTAGGCTAGCTTAGATAAAGACACCAAAAATTAGCTACCTTTTAGGTTTAGTTCTGAGGACGACACATTTCTAGTGCAGTATCAGGATCTTCAATATACACATTTAATATTTGATGCATATCAGCATATTCCAATATACAAGGTGCCTCTGTCAATGGAATCCCATTAAAATCTAAACCTGTATCATGTGACTGATTTTTATAAGACACTACGGCCGTATTACTTCCCAAATTTGCTAAAGCTGTTTGGCTATCAATGTGTACCACGCCATCTGTATCACGTAAATTTGCTCTAAGCCCAGCTGGATCAGGAAGAGTTGCTCTAAGAGCAGGCACACTGTTTCTAAGTAGTTCATAACCATTCAATAGTCTCTCAGCTAGCGTCTGTAATGGTTTATGATCAGGCTGACAATTCATTCCGGGCAAAACAGCAACCAGTGTATCTTTCATGCCCAAACTATTCCCATGTTGTCCACAAGAAGACATAGTCAATAGACTGGCAGCAATACCCAGATGAAAAAAACGTTTTGGATTAATGATTGGATTAAAATTAATATTAAATAGATTCATAAAAGGTTTCATTATAAGTTTTTTGAACTTTGGCAGCGCTAAAAAAGTAAAAGAAAAATCTTTTAAGTCCTGGGCATAAGTTTCCTTATCTAGGATGATGTGATCTGATTTATAGGATGTTTTATCTGGAAACATCACAAAATTTGCTATAGCTAAGAAGATCACTTCTTTAAGGGTGCTATAGGCCTCCCCCTTGTTTATTTGGCCTGAGTAGGCTTTAGCCGCATAATATTGTGCCCTTTTTTGAAAACCTTTGTTTTTGGCTACTTGCATCTCTACAATATGCTTTCTACCTAAATGGTCGGTACAGATGATGTCGACAATACTTTCTTTTTTGGAAGCAATCTCAGGATATTGCACGTTAGGTAAGAAAACCACGTTTTTAACTTTGGCATGGTCAGGAAGCACTAAGACATCATTCAAAAAATGAATTAAAATATCTTTATTTTTCTTGGTACCAAAAATCTTCTTAAAGGCGAAATCATTTTTTGGATCTAAAAATCTCTCTATTATAACTTATATATGGTAAAACAAATAGCGCATCATCATACTAGCACCAATTTAACCGATTTATAAAGTAATAGCAACAGATAGAACAACTATGTCCTACAATAAAAAAAGCCCCGCGTGCCAATCAGCATAGATGCATAACACACCTGCAAGAGGCACTGGGCTTCTTTTGTGGATGGCTTTCTGCTTTACTATTGCGTCTTAGACGCTCTTTTTCGTTCATTAGGATCCAACATAGATTTACGCAAACGAATAGATTGTGGCGTAACTTCTACACGTTCATCATCTTTAATATAGGCAATCGCTTCTTCTAAGGTCATCACAATAGGTGGACTGAGTCGAATGGTTTCGTCGGAACCCGCTGCACGCATATTGGTCAACTGTTTGCCTTTAAGCACATTGACTTCTAAGTCATTCTCTCTATTATGCTCCCCTACAATCATGCCCCCATAAATTTTCGTACCTGGAGCCACAAACAATTTACCACGATCTGATAAATTAAAGAGTGCATAGGCAACGGCTTCACCAGATCCCATAGCGATCAATACCCCATTGCGTCTTCCTGCAATACCGCCACGATAAGCACCATAACTATGAAAGGTCCTATTCATAATACCAGTTCCGCGTGTCTCTGTAAGAAAGGTGCCATAATAACCAATCAAACCACGTGATGGACCTATAAAAGCAATACGGGTTTTGCCTGCTCCCATAGGACGCATATCTCGCATCTCTGCTTTGCGTAAACTCATAGATTCAATCACGGTGCCTGAAAATTCATCATCTAACTCCACCTGAATTTCTTCAAACGGCTCCAATTTTTCTCCCTTTTCTCCCGATTTTAATAATACTTTTGGCCTGCCAATAGAAAGCTCAAAACCCTCTCTTCGCATCGTCTCAATTAAAATACCCAACTGTAACTCACCCCGTCCGGCTACCTCAAAAGAGTCTTTACCCGCACTTTCGGTGACTTGAATAGAGACATTAGATTCCAGTTCACGCATTAATCGATCCCTTAACATACTAAAGGTCAACTTACTCCCTTCTGATCCCGCTAATGGGGAATCATTGACCGAAAAATTTATAGCTAAGGTAGGAGGATCTATAGGCGTAGTAGGCAAAGCCTGTGCCAAGGTAGGTGCGCAAATAGTATCAGAAACATTGGCCTGCTGCATGCCTGCAATGGCAATGATATCACCAGCCTGTGCTTCATCCACCGATACCCGTTCTATACCGCGGAAGGCCATGATTTTGGTAATCTTGGTAGTCTCTACCAGTTGACTATCCTTATTCAGCACCTTGACCGTTTGGTTTACTTTAACACTACCAGTAAAAATACGACCGGTAAGCATACGACCTAGGTAGGCATTATATTCCCTTGTGGTAATCAACATAGAGAAATCTGACTCCAAGTCTACCTTAGGCGCAGGTACATGTTCTAAGATCAAATCAAATAAAGGAGCTAAATCTGTGCGTGCAGCTGTTAAGCTTCTACTGGCCCAACCTGACCTACCCGATGCATAGGCAACAGGAAAATTAAACTGCTCTTCTGTAGCTTCAAGCGCCATAAAAAGCTCTAATATCTCCTCTTCTACCTCACTGATCCGTGCATCTGAACGGTCTACTTTATTGACTACCACGATAGGGCGCAATCCTAATTTTAGGGCTTTTGCTAACACAAATTTAGTCTGCGGCATGGTGCCTTCGGCTGCATCTACCAGTAAAACTACCCCATCGACCATACTTAAAATGCGTTCTACTTCTCCACCAAAATCAGCATGGCCGGGTGTATCTACAATATTAATGCGTGTATCTTTCCAAACCAACGAGGTACACTTGGCTAGAATGGTAATACCACGCTCCTTTTCTAAATCATTAGAATCCATCACCCGTTCAGATACCTCTTGATGTGCCCTAAATGTTCCGCTTTGTTTTAATAAATTATCTAACAATGTTGTTTTCCCATGGTCTACATGTGCTATAATGGCAATATTACGTAATGGCTCTTGCATGAAATTAATTGGGTTTAAGTGGTATAGAATGAATAATGAATCTAATAAAGATAGTGATTATAGCTAATAACGCATGTACAATAATAACGATAAGCAAGCAATTTATCTATAAAGTAGGCTTTTAAAAAGTTACTTTAACTTAACCTTATCTGAATTCAGGAGTAACTGAACTATTTCTCTGTGATTCCCCAATAAGGCAAGATCTATAGGCGTACGACCAACACCATCCTTACTATTACGATTTAGATGGAGTTTTTTGGACGCAATAAGTAATTTAAAAATTCATGGGCTACATGCTCGAAAATAGCTACCATACTTTTTTCTATAAAAGCGAGGGTTGCACCATCGCTCTTACCAGCCTTGATCACGGCATGAACAACCTTCATCTTATCTATAGATACCCTACATGTAGGACAAAGGTAAGATAGACCTTCATACATTTCAAATACCTTTATGAGGCAATGGGGGCATACCAGATGTTTGTTATCGCTACATGTAGCCCCAGCTGGGCAAACAATAGGCATATGCATGTGGGCAGAATCGTCTAAACAAATAGGACATTCTTGATGATCCTCTATCTTATATAAGGCCCTTACACAGCCTGAAACCCACAAGAGTACGACACATAGTATACTTCGAACAAACAACCAGCTAACATTCATATGCCTATATAAGAAAATAATAAACCTAAATTACTTCAATAAATTATACGAGACTACAATAAAAATATATATAATCCTATTATGAGCAGCTATGATGATTTTCAGCCAAACATACCTTATATTTGTTTTTATTCGTTTAAAAAGCTAAGCTATACTTCATGTCTATACCTGTTACCATTAACACACCCTATCATATACCTGTAATGGTAGATGAAGTAATTCAAGGGTTATCTATTGTGCCCACTGGCCATTATGCAGATGCTACCTTTGGAGGAGGAGGGCATGCTAAAAAAATAATAGATTGCCTCTCTCAAGGTCATTTATTTGCTTTTGATAAAGACCCTGCGGCAGCTGAGGTGGCCTTATCTTTTACAAGCCCCCTATTTACCTTTACGAGGGCTCCATTTGTTTTTATTAAAGAATTTTTAGACTTCTATGGCATAACGCAACTAGATGGCTTATTAGCCGACTTGGGCACTTCTTCCCACCAAATAGATCGGCCCGAACGTGGTTTTTCTACCCGCTTTGATGGTATATTAGATATGAGGATGGATCCAGACGCTACGCATACGGCAGGTAGTATTATACATACCTACTCAGAAGGGCAACTTGCACATTTATTCTACAAATATGGAGAAATTGCGCAAGGATCGGCCATGGCTAGGGCTATTGTAATCGCACGAAAACATGCGCCTATTACCACTACCCATGCATTAATAAAGATACTACAGCCATTTGCTCCTCATGCAAAAGAAAATCAATATTTTGCAAAAGCTTTCCAAGCCTTACGCATTGAAGTCAATAATGAATTGGATGAATTGGCCGTTTTATTAGAATGTAGTCTGGAAATAATAAAACCAGGGGGACGTTTAGCCATTATTTCTTACCATTCCTTGGAAGATCGATGGGTGAAAAACTTTTTACATACCGGTAATATTTTAGGGCAACTACAAAAAGATGCGTATGGAAATCCATTGCGTCCTTTTATCCCACTTCAAAAAAAACCCTACCGGCCTACTGAAGAAGAAATAGACAGAAATAATCGCTCACGTAGCGCACGATTACGTATAGGCATACGAACTACATAAAATTTAGTTATTAATAAAATGACTTTAGCACTACTTTCTCTCTTTTTTTCTACCCTACTTGGTGGATTAGTGGTTCTCCTCCAACCTACGCTTACCATGAGTAAGTTACGACTGTTGCTAACCTTTTCTGCGGGTTACCTACTGGCCATTACCTTACTACATCTGATACCCGAACTTTTTACCTCTACGGTCAAGCCCCTACATATAGGTAGTTTTTTGATGGTTGGATTTTTTTTACAACGTTTTATCGAATCATTTAGTGCTGGCATAGAACATGGCCATACGGTAACGACTTCAAATCATTGCTGCATAAAAAATCTTAAAATGTTCCCATTGCTAAGTTCTATAACCCTGCATGCCCTCTTAGATGGTTCTATTTTAGTCCACAGTGATGGCCAACACGTGCATGCACATGAAGGAGTTGTAGTAGGCATGATGCTCCACAAGTTTTTAGAAGCTTTTGCCTTAACCAGTCTATTGCGGGGATTTACAACCTCTATAAGAGCTCAATTGATCTACTTAATAGCTTTCTCCCTAGCCTCCCCATTGGGATTTTTGTTGAGTAGCTATCTCCATTATTACCTTTCTAATTATGGTGGCATCATACTGCTAGCTATGGTAACCGGTAATTTTTTGTATATTTCTGCTACGATGCTTTTTGAGGCTAGTCCAGAACACAACGCTAGTAAAGTTACGATAGGGATAAGTTTATTAGGAGCTGGATTAGCCACCGTGATTGAATTTTTATCGTAATTGAGCAAAATGTCATGCAAACCCATAGGCAACTACTTGAAATAGGTAAAGAGATCCAACGGTTAGTAGACTTAATTAACTACCATAACCAATGTTACTTTGAAAAAGGAGCAGCTGAAATTTCCGACTATGCCTATGATCAACTATTAGAAAGGTTAACTGCATTAGAACAAGCCTATCCTGATTTGAAGTTACCAGCTTCTCCAACAGAAAAACTGGGTGAATATCCTTCTAAAGCTTTTGCTACGGCCTATCATCAGTTTCCTATGCTATCTTTAGCTAAAACCTACTCAGAAGCAGAAATTGTACGTTTTGTTACTAAAGCTAAACAGTCCGACCAAGCGGTGACATTTATATGTGAACTAAAAATAGATGGGGTTGCATTGAGCCTTGTTTATGAGCAAGGAAAACTGCAACGGATTGTTACCCGTGGTGATGGTGAACAAGGGGACAACATTACAAAAAATGGCAACCTATTGTTTAACTTTCCTGAAAAGATACCCGCCTACCCCTATGTTGAAATACGTGGAGAGGCGTTTATGTCTCATCAAACATTTGACAGATTGAATAAATTACGGATAGAAAATAATGACCTTTTATGGGCCAATCCTCGTAACATTACAGCAGGAACCCTTAAAGCCTTAGCTATTGCTGATATAAAAGAACGCAAACTTGATTTTTATGCTTATAGTTTGCATAGCCAACCCCACCCTTGCCAAACGCAAGAAGCATCTCTACAATTACTTACCGATCTAGGCTTTTCTATTGCCCCTACCTACAAGGTATGTCATGATGCTACAGCAATCATTGACTACATCCATTATTGGGCTGACCATAAAGAGCAGCTACCGGTTGGCATAGATGGTATTGTAATCAAAGTCAACCATTTAGCACAACAAGAAGCTATGGGTAGTACAGCCAAATCGCCTCGTTGGGCTATTGCCTATAAGTATAAGCCTAAGATCGCTCATTCTATCTTAGAAAACGTAACTTTTCAAGTAGGGAGAACCGGCATGATTACACCAGTAGCACACTTTCATCCCATTCCATTAGCAGGTACTAGGGTACAACGCGCTTCATTGCACAATGCCAATGAGCTAGCGAAGAAAGACCTGCACCTAGGAGATACCATTTTTATTGAAAAAGGAGGAGATATTATTCCACAGGTTGTGGGGGTAGATTTTACCAAACGTGGTCCGCAAACCATCCCCATTCTGTTTACAACGGTATGTCCTGGTTGTGCTACTCCATTGGTAAAAGATGAAGAGGAAGTCGCCTATTTTTGCCCCAATAGACAACAATGTCCCCCTCAACTAAAGGAAAAACTAGTTCATTTTGCCCATAGAAAAGCTATGGATATTACCTGTTTAGGGCCTCAAACTATTCATGCCTTATTTGAAGCTAAACTGGTTAATACCATAGCTGATCTCTACAGCTTAGATGCTATGGCCATGAGCCCGTTAGCTGGGTTCCAAGCTGTTTCTAGGCAAAAACTTTTATCTAATATTCACCTATCAAAAACAAAACCCTTTGAGAAAGTATTATTCGCACTAGGTATCAAACATATTGGAGCAACCGTAGCAAAGAAATTAGCGCTACACTTTAAAAGTATAGCAGGGTTGCAATGTGCCACCCAAGCAGCCTTATTAGCTGTTCCTGATGTGGGTATAAAAATTGTAGAAAGCATAGTGGACTATTTTAACGATCCTTATGAGCAAGAAATTTTACAAAAACTGCAACAAGCTGGTTTACAGTTTTCGATAATAGAAAATAAAGAAAATAAGGTTAGTACATTTGATTTATTTCCTAATAAATTTGTTATTTCAGGTAGCTTTCACCAAATTACGCGAGAAGCACTTGCCCAACGCATAGAAGCAGCAGGAGGGCAACTACTATCTACCATTTCTCCTAAGGTAACTTTTCTGGTAGTTGGAGAAAAGCCTGGAGCATCCAAGTTAGCTAAGGCAGCAGCACTAGCTATTCCTATACTCCAAGAAGAAGATATTATGAAAATGATCGCATTATGAATCTACAACTTGCTCTTAAGTTTTTTACACTAAGGATTGTTACCCATTTTTTAGCAAAAAAAATAAAGCCCTTACGTAGCAATGTGGGCTTTAGCAAAGCAAGAACCATAGGTGTACTCTACAGTTATGGCTCACCTGAAAAGCATGAGATTTTACAACGTTTCATTAGAAATTTAAAAAACTTAGATAAACAAATAGGCGTGCTCTGCTATACGGTAGCTAAGGACCGGATACATCAAAGTAGTAATCTACTATACTCCTTTGATCATGAAGCGCTTACCTCTTTTGGCAAGGTACATAGTGACAGAATCTATAAGTTTATAGATACGCCTTTTGACTATCTTTTTCACATAGATTTAGATAGTAACCCTATCTTAGATTTTATGATAGCTAAAAGTAATGCTAAGTGTCGTATAGGTTATTTTGATACCGCCCGTAAAAACTTATTTGAGGTCATGGTAAAGGTCAATCGTGTAGATACCATTGAAGATATAAAAAGATTAACAGATCAAATACTGCATTATACGGAATGTATGGAAAGCTAAATTTGTCCATGGGGCCCGTTTCATTGAGTTGATTAGTTGATTCACATCCGATATTTAGGTAATTGCTACTCTAGTTAATTTAACCAGTAATCATTGAGACTACTAATTGACTACTAAATGGATGTATTATACTATCAAATAGTTTAAGCAATAGGTTTAATAGATAACATCTATATCCTCTTCACTATACCTACTGGTTAATTGAACAGGCGTAGCCTGGTTATTAACTAAATCATAAACACTATAAGCAGCTATAACTTCTTTTCTAGAAAAAGCCATACCTACTTCTACTACTTCCTGGACATGAGGATACTGTAATAATTCGGTATGATAGAATTGACCTTGTATTTGATCTAGCGCAAGTTTGGCTGCATTTTCTAACTCTTCTTCTTTGCCAACCTGTTTAAATTCTAGTAAAAGGGCTTTAGGCCCTTCTTTAGGAATCAACAGCACCTCATACCGACCATAGCCACTTTCGCGATTGGAGCGTATATAGTATCTATCATTGATACTAGCCAGCATAGCTAAGACGAAACCATGGTAGAAGCCTTCGGATTTTTTACTACTTTTTGTATCGAAAGCACTGACTGTATGGAGTAAGTAGATGGTTAAATCACGGCTAAATAAAGAGACATTGTCATCTATTAAATGATTTAAAAAAGAGGCGTATTGAGTGGTATCTAAACAGCTACCCATAAATAACTCTTTAAAAAAACTGTTGTACAGTCTTCGAACTTCATTATTAGGAATACGCACTTCACACTCATAGAAAATATCATCAGCTGTTAATTGACTTGTATCTGCCTTAAGATAACCGGCAAATAACAACAGGCTCCAAAAGCTTGCCTCCCTTTTAAGGCTTGATTTAAAGGTGTATCGTATTCATCTATTAAAATATAGACCCGTTGGCCGTGGTGTGCATGCAGGCATTGACTGAGCAGTTTTAAAGAGGCTTCTAACTGCTGTTGATCAGATTTTTTTCTTAGGATAGAACGAAAGTTATCTAGTTGTAATTCACTAAGTTTATCACTCTTTAGTAAAAATAAACTTCTCTAATTAATCCATAAATAGCATTGTAAGCCCCTTTAAAGTTGTCTGCATTTACATCCTTAAAACTTAGCATAATCACTGGGTATTTTCCTTGATGGGTATTAAGATAGTTACCCCCATCTACCTTAGCAATCGCCAAATCATCAAATAAACCAGCCGTACTAACTCCATTTACCTCTGCTGAAAGAAAATGTTGCAACATAGACATATTTAAGGTCTTACCCCAACGACGTGGACGAGTAATCAACGTAACCTCTTCTCCTTTACTTAAAAACTCAGCGATCATGGCTGTCTTATCACAAAACAGGTAATCACCTGTTACTAATTTATAGAAGTTATCTACGCCTATAGGTATTTTGTACATGGTATTATGCCTTTAAAATTATAAAATCTCTTTATGCAACTTGTACCACTGCTCTGAACAAATATAATGAATATTTTAATCGGATTTTTAGCGATGATTTTATTTCTGTCAGGTTATGGAGCTAAGGCACTGTATGCTTATTTTTTCTTTTTAATCAGATAAACCGCTAGCCTATTGTTCCACATAGAGAAATCCTGTAACTTGCCTTTTACCATCATATCAACTATTTCACCATGGGAATCTATTTAGACAATGCCGCTGCCACGCAACTAGATCCAGTCGTATTAGAAAGCATGTTGCCTTATATGACTCAACTTTGTGGTAACCCTTCTGCCATCCATAGGTATGGAAGTCATGCGAAAGCAGCCATAGAAAAAGCTAGAAAAAAAATAGCCCATCTATTTCAAGTAGCCCCCTCTGAAATTCTATTTACCTCTGGAGGGAGTGAAGGCAATAACATGTTGCTATTAGGCAGCATAGAGGCAATGGCTATTAAACAAGTACTGACCTCTCCATTGGAACATCTTTCTGTGCGTATGCCCCTAGAAAAATTAGCCCAACAGGGAAAAATAAACCTTTGCTATGCCCCTGTGAACCAACAAGGAGAGATCATACTCGATGGCGTGGAAGCATGGTTAAAGCAGCATGATCATGCATTACTAAGTTTCATGGAAGTTAATCATGAAATTGGTAACGTAACAGATCTTCAAACAATAGGTGCACTCTGTGATAAATATCATGCCATTTTACACACAGATACCATTCAAAGCCTCTATTGTTACACACACCATTTTACTTCCTTGCCGATTCATTTTGCCGTTGGATCGGCCCATAAAATACATGGACCTAAGGGGATTGGTTTTGTTTATATCGATCCAAAAGTATCCATTATGCCCCTTATTTATGGTGGAGGTCAAGAGTTAAATCAACGTGGAGGCACCGAGAATGTAGCATCCATTGTAGGTATGGCTACCGCACTTGAAATTGCTTTTCGAGATAACATAGCCATCGTAAACCATTTGTCTATGATAAAACAACATATGATTGAACAACTCAAACTACATATGCCTAGTGTAGTATTTAATGGAACTAGTGAAAGTCTATGTTTAACAAAAAGTAGCCCTACCCTATTAAGCATTTCATTACCTACTTGCCAAAGTAATGAAATGCTTATCTATAATCTGGATATAGAGGGTATTGCAGCCTCTACAGGTAGCGCCTGTTCAAGCGGGAGCCATATTGGCTCAGCAGTTATAGCGGCTTTACAAAAAGAAAACAACCAGGCGCTACGTTTTTCTTTTAGTAAATACACGACAAAAGCAGAAATTGAAGAAACTGTACAAAAGTTGGTTCAGTTGTGTGCATAACAGAAGCGCTTACCTACAATAATCTAATCACACCACGAAATCAAAATAAGTGTCAGGGTAGGGCTCTTTGACCATGATATAGTGCCACCACTCTTTCTCGTAGGGCCTAAACAAGCACGCCTGCATAGCCTCACTCAACAGTTTCCTATACTCCTGGTGTTCCACAGAGATGAGCGTAGTTCCGTAATGAGATACTTCATGGAAGAGATCAAAACTAGACCCCATGTCCACTGTTCCGTCATCCAGAAAGACGATCTCGTCACCGTTAAGCAACTTGCGCACTACAGGCCTAATTTCGTGCACCTTGTCTCCGCTCTTGATAATGGTCAGATCAAACGTGCTACCCCTACTGTGGCCAGACTTTTTAGCTATGTAGCCTAGTTCAAACACATTTGCCTTATCTACCGTAGGATAATAAAAAGCTTTGGCTTTCTGGCCAGAAGGGTCCTGACTCCATTTTAAAAATTCATCCACCGATCGCTGCGGGCGGTACGCATCATAAACCACTAAGTTATACCCCTTCTCAGTCAGTATTTTGTTGACCTCCTTCAGCTGGACAGCGGCCTGCCTAGCGGCAACGATCTTACCGCGAGGATAGCCTACCACCTGACGCCCCATAAAGTTATTATTACTGTTGTAACGGGAACTTTGTATAATACTGCTGTCAATGTCTTGCAGGTAGACAAAGTCTGCTGGAATATTAGGTACAGATACGATACCTTGAGACAATGGTTCTGGCCATACATGCATTGAAGCACTATAGGTTGAGCAGCCAACCAATAGACTTATGGTGGCTAAGGAAATTAAATTCCAGAAAGAATAGCGTTTTTTAAACATAATAGATACCAATTATTAAGTTAAACAAATTCAACAACAAATAAACTTTAATCTTAAGTATAACCTATATAATTCTAACAATAGTGCCTAGCAGATTTACCGATCGCTTAATATTTGATATATTGCATATATATATTTATATTTGTTAGAGAATAAAGTATTGGGGGATTAGCTCAGTTGGCTAGAGCACCTGCTTTGCAAGCAGGGGGTCATCGGTTCAAGTCCGATATTCTCCACTTTTTCCATTCCTTCTATTCTAAGGCTATCCCAATAGATAATATGATAAATATACGTACAGATGATGAGTTAGCATTACTAAGAGAAGCAGGTCACATCGTGGCGCGCTGTCATAGTATGTTGAAAGAAACCATTCATCCAGGCATTAGTGGGTTAGCCTTAGATGGCATGGTAGAAGCGCTTATTCGAAGCCATAATGGCCATCCTATATTTAAGGGCTATCATGGATTTCCGAATGCCACCTGTATTTCCATTAATAATGGCATAGTGCATGGCATACCTAACCATCAAATCTTACAAGAAGGTGACATCATCAGCATTGATATAGGCGTGCAGTATAAAGGATATATTGGAGATAGTGCTTGGACTTATGCCGTAGGAGAGATCTCTGAAGAAAAAAAGTTTCTTTTAGCACATACCGAAAAAGCATTATGGGAAGGGCTCAGTTTTGTTAAAGCAGGTGCACACCTTTCTAACATTTCTCATGCCATAGGAACCTATGCCACCAAGCAAGGCTTAGGTATTGTAAAAGAACTAACCGGTCATGGCGTAGGCACACAACTCCATGAGCCACCCGTTATTCTCAACTATGGAGCACCCGGCAAGGGCCCTATTTTAAA
>JAIETQ010000002.1 GCA_019744995.1 Amoebophilaceae bacterium | reverse complement strand
GTGAGCTTTTGGTCAAAGGATCATACTTCAATGCAATTTTAATAACAGGCTGTACATTTCCTGGACAAGGCGCAATTTTATAACCTCGTATATACCCTTTTTCTTGTAATACTTCTGTAAGTTGTGTTTTTATTTTTGAAGCAGGAACTTCTACCACTCTATGTTTGGCGGCAATGGCATTTCTGATTCTAGTAAGGTAATCAGCTATTGGATCTGTAGTCATATGCTTATAAATATTAACAAATAGAAATAGATAAATAAAGTAACATGCTATGCAAGCATCAAATTAAAAGCATTACCAACTTGCCTTCCTTATACCTGGCAACTTGCCCTCCAAGGCCCACTTCCTAAAAACAAGCCTAGAAACACCAAACCTTCTAATGTAGCCACGGGCCCGGCCGGTTATACTACATCTATTACGCAACCTAACAGGAGAAGCATTCTTTGGTAATTTATCAAGCGCTACATAATCTCCCTTTTTTTTTAATTCCAAACGCTTAACAGCATATTTTTTCACAAGGACCCTTCTTTTTTTATCTCTTGCTTGAACTGATTTTTTTGCCATAACCTGTTAATTAGTTTTATCTTTTTCTACGCTAAAAGGCATACCTAATGCTTTCAAAAGATGAAAAGCCCCTTGATCATTTTGGACATTGGTAACAAAAGTTATATTCATACCATTCATCTTTACCACTTTATTAATGGTAACTTCAGGAAATATGATTTGCTCTTGGATGCCTAAATTATAATTACCCTTACGATCAAACTTATTAACCGCAACTCCAGAAAAATTTCTAATACGCGGCAATGCAATAGATAACAAGCGATCTAAAAATTCATACATACGCCTTCCACGCAAGGTAACTTTGACCCCTATAGCCATACCCTCTCTAAGTTTGAAGTTAGAAACAGACTTTTTAGCGCGGGTAGAAATAGCGCGCTGCCCTGCGATAGCTGACATTTCATCTACACCAACTTCTATCAGTTTTTTATTTGAAACCCCCTCACCTAAACCTTGATTGATGCATATTTTTTCCAATCTTGGAACCTCCATTACAGACTTATAGCCAAAGGCTTTCATAAGTTCAGGGATGATTTCTGTACAATATTTTTCTTGTAATCTAGGCCTTACCATTTTCTATAAAATTTCCGGTTTTTTTAGCATATCTCTGAAGCTTTCCTTGCTCATTATACTTTCTTCCAATACGAGTAGCTTGCCCATCAGCTGGATCTACTAACATCAGATTACTTATATGAATAGGCGCTTCCTGCTTAATAATAGTCCCTTTAGGATGCGCTGTAGATGGCTTTATATGTTTAGAAATGATATTCATTCCTGCGATAAGCGCACGGTACTCCTTTGGACATACTTCCAAGACAGCACCTTGTTTATTTCTGTGTTTACCAGATAAAACTTTTACCAAATCTCCTTTTCTAATATGAATCTTTGGATTCTTTTTTATGTCTTGCTTCATTTTTACAGTACTTGATCAGCTAAAGATGCTATTTTCATAAACTTCTTATCTCGAACCTCTCGAGCAACTGGACCAAAGACTCCTGTTCCTTTTGGTTCATTATTGTTCTCTATCAAAACAATAGCATTATCCTCAAACCGAATGTATGAACCATCCTTACGTCTTGTCTCTTTACAGGTACGAACCACTACTGCTTTAGAAACTGTTCCTTTTTTAATGCTACTAGAGGGATTCGTCGTTTTTATAGCTACTATAATTTTATCTCCAACGTGCGCGTAACGCTTGCGCGTTCCCCCAAGAACACGAATACAAAGAGCTGTTTTAACGCCACTATTGTCTACTACCTTGAGCATTGATTCTTGTTGTATCATTTTATTTCACTCTTTCTACAATTTCAACTAATCTCCACCTCTTTTTTTTACTTAAAGGACGAGTTTCCATAATTTTTACTAAATCACCAATACTAGAAGCATTCTCTTCGTCATGGGCCATAAACTTGGTAGTTTTCTTCAAAAACTTACCATAAACAGGATGTATGGCTTTGTAATCTACAGCAACCATTATGGTCTTGTTTGACTTGTTACTGGTAACTCTTCCTGTTTTCTCTTTTCTATTATTTCTCAACATGATTACTACCTTTCTAAGGGTTTACAACGCGCTTGAAATATTTTTAACTGTGCAATAAGCCTCCTAGTTTTTCTAATTTTCATAGGACTCTCAATGGCAGAAACCGAATGAGCAAATTTTAGCTTTACTAAATAATCTGTCTCCTCTTTTATTTTATCGATGCACTCCTCAAGAGAAAGCAATTGAATATCTTTATATTTCATTTTATCTACTTGAAAATAGCTATAAATAATTTAAATTACAAGTTATAGAGCAACTTAAATTATACAAGCTTTTCTAATCATATTATTAATACTATTTATACGATTGCTTCATAATCCCTGCGCACTATAAAACTGGTCTTAACAGGAAGCTTATGGGTAGCTAAACGCATAGCACGCTCAGCAAGCTCACGGGAAACCCCATCTAATTCAAAAATAATCTTACCAGGCTTCACAACAGCTACAAAAGAATCTGGAGCTCCTTTTCCTTTTCCCATTCTAACCTCCGCGGGTTTCTTTGTGAGCGGTTTATCTGGAAAAATTCTAATCCAAACTTTTCCTTGACGCTTCATCTCCCTAGTAATGGCAATACGCGTTGCCTCAATCTGTTGAGCGGTAATATAAGAAGGTTCTAAAGCTTTTAATCCAAAAGTACCAAATTCTAATGTACTTCCTCTAATAGATAGACCTTTTATCCTTCCTTTCTGCGTTTTTCTATAACGTACTCGTTTTGGTTGTAACATTTTAAATAATTCAATGAAAAAATAAATTTAAACCTACCTATTAAGCGATTCAAACCGACTACCTTGAACCTAAGCGAGAAAAAGATTTAGCTGTCTTAGCAGGAAGCTTATCTGATTTAACAGCCGTGTCCTGATTTTTCGTTATCACAACTTTTCCTCTAGAAATCCATACCTTAACGCCAATTCTACCATAAATAGTATGTGCCTCCATGGCAACATAATCTATATCATTGGATATGGTATGAAGAGGAACAGCTCCCTCTCTAAATTGATCTGACCTAGCCATTTCAGCTCCATCTAACCTACCAGATACTTTGATTTTAACACCTTGAGCACCAGCACGCATTACAGCAGCAACAGATTGTTTGATCACTCGCTTATAGGCCATCCTATTCTGTAATTGCTGAACAATCTGTGCAGCAATTAGCCTTGATTCTAAATCTGGCTTTTTAATTTCATAAACGTTAATCTCAATTTCTTTTTGAGTCAACTTTTTTAACTCTTCTTTTAATTTATCTACCTCTACACCTGACTTGCCAATGAGAATACCTGGACGAGCCGTTTGAATGGTAATAGTGATTTTTTTACCTGCACGTTCTATCAAAACCCTGGAAACACTAGCCTTTGCCACTCGAACAGCAAGATAAGCTCGTATTTTTTCATCTTCCATAAGATTTTCAGCATAAACAGCAGCAGATGCAAACCAATTAGAATCTGGCTTTCGAATATAGCCTAGTCTAAAACCAATAGGATTAACTTTTTGACCCATTATAAATTATTTATCTAAAGTACGTTGATCTACGGTATCTACCACATGTAGAGGAGATTTTTTCTGTAACGCAGTGGCAGCAGTATGAACTATACTATCCACTGCAATAGTAACATGACTAGATCGTTTCCTGATTCTATGGGCAATACCCTTAGATGCAGGTCTAATCCTTTTTAACATACCTGCTCCATCTACTGTTATTTTTGTAATGACTACATCAGCATCTTCCAATAGAGTGGCATTAATAGCTTCCCAGTTGGAAATGGCAGAAAGTAACAGTTTTCTCAACTGAACTGCACACGGCTGCTGTCTGTTTTGTAAAACAACCAACGAGATAGCCGCTCTCTTACCTCTAATTAAGGTAGCTAGTAAACTAACTTTACGAGCAGATATAGGTAATTTTCTTAACCTTGCTATGGCCTCCATAATCAATTTATCTTTTTTTAGACGTATGTCCCTTAAAAGTTCTTGTCAAAGAAAACTCTCCCAACTTATGGGCGACCATGGATTCTGTAACAAAAACCGGAATAAATTTACGACCATTATGTACAGCAAAAGTATGACCTACAAAATCAGGGCAAATGGTTGATCTTCTTGACCAAGTCTTTATTACTTCTTTTTTGTTAGCTTCATTAAGCGCATCTATCTTTTTCTGTAGATGATGGGCCACATAGGCTCCTTTTTTTATAGACCTACTCATTACTTTTTCTTTTTACTAATTATCAATCTAGTAGAATGTTTATTCGGATTCCTAGTTTTTTTACCTTTCGCATAAAGCGCTTTAAAAGATCTAGGATGACCACCAGAAGCTTTTCCTTCACCGCCACCCATTGGATGGTCAACAGGGTTCATAGCAACCGCTCTAACACGTGGTCTTTTACCTAACCAACGACTTCTACCTGCCTTAGCAATGGTAGTACTGCTGTGATCACTATTAGAAACCGAACCAATGGTAGCCATACAACTACTTAAAATCAAACGCCGCTCACCGGAAGGAAGTTTTACTGTAACATAGTTGCCGCTCTTAGAAAGCAACTGAGCATAAGAGCCCGCACTTCTAGCTAACGCAGCTCCACGGCCAGGAACTAATTCCATATTATGAATGATAATACCTAAAGGCATATCCTTCATAGCCATAGCATTACCAGGATCTATAGGAGCATTGGGGCCTGAAACCACTTTGGCACCTACCTTTAGCCCTTCTGGAGCTATAATATAGGCCTTTGCTCCATCGACATAGTACAACAGCGCAATATAGGCAGTACGCATTGGATCATATTCAATCGATTTAACTACTGCTGGAACTCCAAACTTTTGTCGCTTGAAGTCAATAAGCCTCATGCGTCTTTTATGCCCTCCCCCTCTATGAGGAACAGTAATTTTACCTTGATTATTACGACCTCCTGATCTCTTAGATTTTACTAAAAGTGATTTTTCTGGCTTACTAGAAGTAATAACCGTAGAAAAACTTGGCGCTACTCTAAAACGCTGGCCAGGAGACGTTGGATTAAGTTTTTTTGTTGGCATAACTATTCTAAATCAATCAACTAAGGGACTATTATACTATTATAGATATATAAATACTTATCATCTTAGATGCTGCTGTAAAAATCTATAACATCGCCCTGCTTAAGGGTTACCAGTACTTTTTTGTATGATGGTCTTTTCCCTCGCATAACACCCAATTTGGTATGTCGGACCCGCTTTTTACCAGCATAACGCATGGTATTAATTTTTTCTACCGTAACTCCATAAAAACGTTCAACCTCTTTACGTATCTCAGCTTTATTGGAAGAATTATCCACAATTAATCCATATACGCCATATTTACTTAAGGCAGATATTTTTTCCGTTATTAACGGTTTTTTAAAAACACTCATCTATTGTATCAATTTTTGCACTATAGATTCTATAGCCGTTTCAACAATTAAAAGCTTCTTTGTATTTAATAAATCATACGTATTCAAATGATCTACACAAACCACTTTTGCTTTTTTTATATTCCTACTAGAGAGCACTAGGTTTTTATCCGCACCAGGCAGAATCAACAAAGTCTTATCTTCTAAAAATGACAAACTCTGCAACATAGCTAAATAATTTTTTGTTTTAGGCTCATCAAAAGAAAAAGGCTCTAAAACAAATATATTATTTTCTCTGGCTTTATAGGTAAGCACTGACCTTCTAGCTAATTTTTTTACTTTTTGATTGAGCTTAAAAGCATAACTTCTTGGCCTAGGACCAAATATCCTTCCACCTCCCCTAAAGATAGGAGATTTAATGTCACCAGCGCGAGCACCTCCTGTACCTTTTTGTTTTTTAATTTTTCTTCTAGAACCACGCACGTCACTACGCTCTTTGGTTTTATGAGTCCCCTGACGTTGGTTGGCTAGTATAGACTTAACATCTAAATAAATAGCATGATCATTGGGAACAACCCCAAAAACCCCTTCCGGTAGCGAAACCATTCGACCGGTCTCCTCCCCTGTATATTTTAATACCGATACGTTCATGTTATTTTTCTAAAATTACATAAGCATTATTAGGACCAGGGACTGCTCCACAAACTACAATTAAGTCTTTCTCTGGCAATACCTTCAGCACCCTAAGATTGGATACCTTAACCCTATCACCCCCTGTTCTACCAGCCATACGCATCCCCTTAAAGACACGAGAAGGAAAAGAACAAGCACCGATAGAACCTGGAGCCCTCTCTCTATTGTGTTGGCCATGAGAACGACCTCCCACCCCACTAAATCCATGCCTTTTTACAACACCTTGAAAACCTTTTCCCTTAGACATGCCAATAACATCGACAAACTCTCCTTCAGAAAAAACATCTCCTATGCAAATAATCTTACCCAATGCAAGTTGTTGAAAAAGCTGTTCATCTTCACACTTAAATTCAACTAACTTTCTTTTAGGTGTAGTAGAGGCTTTAATAAAATGCCCAATAAGTGGCTTTGTAGTATGCTTTTCTTTCTTATCATCATAAGCCAGCTGAATGGCTCGATAGCCATCTACAGCAATTGTCTTAAGCTGTGTCACTACACAAGGGCCTCCTTGAATTACTGTACACGCTTGCTTATATCCTTTATTATCATAAAGACTGGTCATCCCAATCTTTTTTCCTATGATCCCAATCATAACTTTAAAAAACTAATCTTATACGAGGTTTGTCATAAAACCATCTATCCTGAACCCAAGAAAAGACAAAAAATAAGAAACCTGAGGACAAAGTTACAAAAAATACTAAGCGAACCCAAAATTTCTATAACAAACCTCTTCTCCTCTCTACCCTATTCTTCTCTTCTCTACCCTATCTTTAGTAAACAGTAGTTGAATTTACGGAACTTAACCAATAAATAAAAGCTTTTCGTTGGGTTTACAAGAGAAATAATTAATGCTCATTCGGCTATTAAGTAAATCCAATCCCTATAATAGGTACCCATATTTCATACAAAGTAGAAAATAGTTTGTTAACTAATAGTTTTTTTGTAAATTCGTTATCTTGTAGGTCCGCAGATAATGTCAATTAGTAGAAAACAATCTAAAGACTTACATAAAGTTCGTATTTTTTTTCATTTTTTTAAACTGCAAAAGGTAGTTGTATTAACTAAGTTGTATTAACTAAGTTGTATTAACTAAGTTGTATTAACTAAGGTACTGTAAATAACTATAACTATAATTAGTATACGCATAAAGAGAGTAAAGGGAGTCAAATATGGTGTAGTATTACGTATACTTAATTATATGTTATTAGGATAAATTAAAGATGGTTACGGTGCTTACCATGTTTATATTAATAATAGTAATGCAATAGTCTTAGCTGTTTATTTTAACATTATTTAAACCTCACTCCTCACTTATTATGAATATAGCAGAAGAAAACTTGAACTGGGATCAGTACGGCAATGAAAAAAAATTGGGCGGTACGTACACAGATCAAAAAAGGCAAGAATTTAGCGAACTATATCAAAACACCTTAAATGCTATCAGTCAATATGAGGTAGTAAAAGGGATGGTTGTCGCTATAACTCAAGGGGATGTGATCGTCAGCATTAATTATAAATCTGATGGTTTAATTTCTGCTTCAGAGTTTAGAGATTTACCTGAGTTAAAGATAGGTGATGAAGTAGAAGTCTATATAGAAGAGACAGAAAATCGCCAAGGTCAATTGGTACTCTCTCGGAAGAAAGCAAAATTGGTAAGAGGATGGGAAAAAATTGAATATGCTTTGGAGCATGGTGAGGTTTTAACAGGACTTGTCAAACGAAGAACAAAAGGAGGGCTTATTGTAGAGGTTTGTGATATTGAAACCTTCTTACCTGGTTCTCAAATTGATGTCAGACCGGTATTGGATTTTGATATATTTGTAGATAAAACGATTGATGTAGCTGTTATTAAAATCAATCATGCCAATGATAATGTGGTAGTTTCTCATAAAGCATTAATTGAGAAAAGACTAGAAGGGCAAAAGCAAGAAATCATGAGCAACCTTGAAGAGGGTCAAATCTTAGAAGGTCATGTAAAAAACATAACAAAATTTGGAGCTTTTATTGACCTAGGTGGCATCGATGGGCTGTTGCATCTCACAGATATTTCTTGGAATAGAGTTACTAACCCAGAACAGATTTTTTCCTTGGGTCAAAAGGTGCGTGTAGTGGTAATTGGATTTAACGAAGATAAAAAAAGAATATCTTTGGGCATGAAACAATTAGAAACACATCCATGGGATGCACTTCCAGAAACCATTCAAGAAGGATCATTGATTAAAGGAAAGGTAACCAATATTACCGATTATGGGATTTTTGTAGAATTAATCCCAGGTGTTGAAGGTCTTGTCCATATTTCAGAAATATCCTGGTCACAATACCTCCGTGATGTTAACAAGCATTATAAAGTAGGGGATGAAGTAGAAGCCGTTGTACTGCTGTTAGATCGAAAAAACTATAAAGTATCTTTAGGCATCAAGCAGCTGACTGGGGATCCTTGGGAAAAAGACAATTTCTTAGCTACTTATGCGGTAAATACCAAACATGAAGGGGTAGTAAGAAATCTTACGCACTTTGGTGCTTTTATAGAATTAGAACCAGGTGTTGAGGGGTTACTACATGTTTCTAGACTTTCTTGGACTAAACGCATTGCTCACCCTTCTGATTTATTAAAATTAGGGGAAAAAATAGAAATCATAGTATTAGATATTGAAAAAGAAAACAGACGTCTTTCACTTAGCTTAAAACAACTAGAAGAAAATCCATGGGATGTTTGTGAAGAAATTTTTCAAATAGGAACTATCCATAAAGGTACTGTTATCAAGAAAGTACCAGGACGGGGGGTTTTTGTTGAATTAGCACATGGTATAGAGGGACAAGTACCACAACAACACGCTATAAAAGAAAATGGTCAAGAGGCAGCGGTTGGAGAAGAACTAGACTGTCAAATCATGAAGTTTGCAAAGGCTGATAAAAAAATCATCCTTTCTCATCGCATTCTTTTTGATGCTACGCTAGAAATAAAAACTGGTGGTGGAGGCAGTTCCAAAGAAGAAGAAAAAAAACCACATTCAGGGGTTAAAAATGCAAAAAAACCGATAACTAATGCTAATACAGCTGCTGCGACAAAAACATCTTATAATAGTGGATTTGAAGCTTTTTCTAATTTAAAAGAACAATTAGAAAACCAGTATAAACAAAAAGAGGAAGAATAAAGAAAAAAAATAGTTATACTGTCATTTAGGGTCACGTGGCCGAGAGGCTAGGCAGAGGTCTGCAAAACCTCGTACGGTGGTTCGAATCCACTCGTGACCTCTCTAACTTGCCTAGGTGGCGGAATTGGTAGACGCGTTGGTCTCAAAAACCAATGATAGTGATATCGTGCCGGTTCGATTCCGGCCCTGGGTACTTTAAATCATATGATGATCTCCCTTCCATCCATTCAAGCATTAGACCAATCCTTATTTATAGCATTAAATCATACCAATCACCCCTTTGCAGATTTATTTTTTTACTGGGTAACTGATAGAGTTTTCTGGATGCCGCTCTATGTTGTTTTATTTTTTTTTATCAAAAAAAATAGAGGGTGGCCAGGAGTGTTGGTTTTTAGCGTAGCCCTGGTTATTTCAGATCAATGCTCTGCCTCTTTACTCAAACCTTTTTTTGCAAGATACCGTCCCTGTTATGATGACCAGTTGTTATCGATCCACTCCATACACTTAATAGGAAAACACATAGGAAGCTACGGCTTCCCCTCCTCGCATGCCAGTAATACCTTTGCCTTTGCCACACTTTTTTGTAAGGTATTCCATACCCACTATACACATACCTATCTATTTTTTATTTGGTCTACGATTATCTCTTATGGAAGAATCTATGGAGGCATGCACTATCCATTAGATGTTATAGTGGGTGCCCTATTGGGCATAGCTATAGGACTATTGGCTTTTAAGGCCATCCGGGTTAGGCGATAAGAGCTGGGTAGGTCAGCAATAAAATATGGGTAAGATTAAGCATAAAATGAGTCAATATACTTACTTCAATACGATTGGTAACCTTATAGACCCACCCATATAAAATTCCAGCCGCTGTGGCCAATATGACGTATGTAAGGCCTCCCGCAGCATGAGCCAATCCAAATAATAGGCCAGGTATAATAACGGCTATATATGGGCCATACTTGAGTGGAAGAACCTTTAAAAAATCCTGCAACAAAACCCTACCTAACGCTTCCTCTGCAAGACAGTCAAAAAATAAATTACCGATCATCCATATACCTAATGTATTAGGCAACTTAGGTTCAAATTTAACATACCCCAACATCAGTGCAGATGCTATGATGAGCATAATCATGGGCAGCCTATAGATAACCTGTTTAGATGCCTCTTTCCATTCAGGAATGGTATGGATTCTTTCTAGATTAATCCCTATGATCATTAATCCAATGATCGTTTTAGGAAAGTTTAGGTACAACGTAAAGGGTATGGCATTGGGACTAAATTGTACCTCATGTAGCAGCAATAAATTATGAAATTTTGGCATGGGCCCTACAGCTAGGCCTAAAGCTAGTACAACAATGGAAAGCCACAATAACGCGCTGTATAGGGGAGATGCATCCCCATATAAGATAAGTAAGCCATACAGTATGAGTATAGCTATAATGGCCAATGGGGGGGTTACTTTAGCGATTAGAGACAAGCTTAAAGTAACAAACAAACCTATTGTCCAGGGTTGTTTGTTGTTTTTTTTTGGAATCCATAACGCACATACGGTCAAAAACAAGCAGCTAAAGGTTAAGTATTTAATCCACATGGTTTAACATATGACTTACTAGGCTAGTAGACCTTCATCTGCAAAACTAAAATAAGTTTTATCTGTAAAAATAATATGATCAGTTAGCGTTACATCTAGTAACTTAGAAGCCTCCGCAAAACGCCTGGTTAATTGTTTATCAGCAACACTCGGGGATGGATTCCCAGAAGGATGGTTATGGGCTAATATCATAGCAGTCGCTTGATGATCCAATACACGTTTAAATACCAATTTAGGATCTACCACCGTTGAACTAGTGCCCCCACTGCTAATTTTGATTTTTTTGATCAAATAATTGGCTCTATTTAATAATATAATCCAAAATTCTTCTACAAATTTATCGGTTAGATCAGGTTGTAGCAAACTATAGGCTTTTAAAGAACTATTAATAGCTTCTTTTTTTTCACGATATTCATGCGGCCGCCTACGCGTGAGTTCCATAGCACAAACAATAGCAATGGCTTTTGCTTCACCTATCCCCCTAAACTGTGTTAATTCTTGCACAGAACGCTTAGCCAACTCATGCAGGCTATTATCATTAGCTTTTAGGATGTGTTGTGCCAAAGATACAACACTTAAATTACGCGTACCAGAGCCTAAAAGCACAGCTAAGAGCTCTGCATCTGTTAAAGATGCAGTCCCTTGTTTGAGTAGCTTTTCTCTTGGTCTATCTGATACAGCCCAATCTTGAATCTTGAGCACTGCATTTAATTGGGCTTTTTGAACCATCATTGAAAGGATTTTAATATACCCCTAAGCTACCACCGCTGATGTTAATCCACTTACATATTTAGAAAGCTTAGCCTTTCTATTGGCACTTTTATTTTTGTGAATTACATTCCTTGCTGCTAATTTATCTAGCATAGAAAAAATATCAGGCAACAATGCTTCTGCAGTTGTTTTTTCATTCAACTTTTTAAGTTTTTTAATAAAAGTTTTACAGGTTTTTAACTGATAACGATTACGAAGATGTTTTGCATGATTCGATCTTATTCGTTTTTTAGCTGATAGGTTATTTGCCATTGCGATAAATGATATAATTTAATGAATTAAGTATAGTTGTTAAGACTATTTTTTAATATCAGCAATTTAGTACTTTTTTATCTACCATTCAATTTTTTAATTCCAAAAATAGATATTTTGATGGTATAGATATTTTTTATAAATTAATAGTACTATAAACAGGGAAATGATATCATATACCCCCTGTTCTAGTCCGCTAAGTTATAGCGAAACGCATCCAAACCACCCGCGGGCTGAGCAATCAGCCCGCTTGCAGTGCTTAATGACGCACTTATTTCTACATTTTCAATTTGCATAAAGGAAGACTTGCTGAGCTTTTTTCATAAAGAAGATTTACGTACTGCAGCAACATGGAGGGGGATCTTATTGTTTTTCATCTATTAATTATAACTAAATAAATATGTACAGTATAACTAAATAAATATGTACAGTATAACTTTTGCTTGATGATTCTACTATCAACCCAAAAATACCAAGACAAAACTAGACCAGATCCAATCATAGTAAGTAACCAGCAAGAATCCAAAATATCCTTGCTGGTTATGACCATGACCCGCCTTACATTTTTGTAGGCAACTCAATGGTTAGCAACGCCATACTCTTTTTGAGTACAACACCCACCGCACCAGAAAGCAATAACCTAAAGTTCCTAATGGCAACAACTGGCTCTTTTAACATAGGATGGGTAGCATAAAATGTATTATAGATTTTAGCCAATTCCAACGCATAATTAGCTATTACAGAAGGCATATAGGTTTTAGCCGCTTCTTCTACTTGCATAGGTAGCCTATAGAGTTGCAAAATCAGTGCTTGCTCTACCCCACTAAGTGGTTCACTATACCTATCCAATAAAACAGGATGCTCAAGCTGAACCTTGCGTTGTAAAGAACAAATTCTAGCATAAGTATATTGAATAAATGTACCAGTATCCCCTTGAAAGTCAATAGACTCTACAGGATTAAACAACATCTTTTTAGATGGCGCCACCCGTAGTAAAAAAAACTTCAAAGCGCCTATAGCCAAGGTGTGATGTAACGCTTGTAAAGCTTCGGGAGTGAGTCCATCCAGTTTATGTGCATGTTCTTCGGTATACAACTTAACCGTATCTATCATCTCTGCTACTAGGTGATCAGCATCTACCACGTTACCTTCTCTGGATTTCATTTTTCCATTAGGGAGATCTATCATACCATAAGACAAATGGTGCATGGCTTTGGCATAGGGCCTACCTAAAAGGTTCATAATGGCAAATAACACCTTAAAGTGGTAGGCTTGTTCACTACCAACTACATAAATCATACCATCAAAGTAGTAGTCTGTATAACGCAGATCAGCGGTTCCTAAATCTTGGGTGATATAGACAGCGGTTTCATCACTACGCAATAGTACTTTTTCACCTAATCCATAAGCAGATAAGTCTACCGCAATAGCCCCATCCGCTCGCTTATAAAACAGTTGCTTGTCTATTCCTTCTGCTATGATTTTTTTACCCAATAGATAGGTATCAGACTCATAGTAAATCTTATCAAAGGTAATGCCCAATTGGGCATAGGTAACTTTGAAGCCATCATATACCCAACCATTCATGGTTTGCCACAAATCGATGACAGCAGGATCTCCTTTTTCCCACTTGAGCAACATATCTTGTGCTTGTTGTAAAATAGGAGGAATCACTGTAGTCATATCTTGCTCATGCTTACCCAGCAGGGCTAGCTGTTCTTTATACAGCTGATCAAATTTTACATAATACTTCCCCACGAGATGATCTCCCTTGATGCCACTACTTTGGGGGGTCTCTCCCCTACCCAGTGTTTGATAAGCCACCATAGATTTACAAATATGAATACCTCTGTCGTTGATGATATTCACCTTATGTACGGTATAACCAGCAGCCTTTAATATTTCAGCCAATGAACTACCTAAAAAATTATTACGTATATGGCCCAAATGCTGTGGTTTATTGGTATTCGGAGAAGAAAATTCCACCACTACGCGCTGGTTTAATGTAGGCAACACGCCATAGGTTGGATTTTCTATAATTTGGTTTAAAAGCTTCAACCAAATGGTGTCAGCCATTACCAGGTTTAAAAAGCCATCTATGACATTATAAGAGGATAGTATATCGGTTTTACTATGCAACCAATGACCTACTTTTTCAGCTATTTGACAGGGGTTCTCCTTACACCTTTGCACATAAGGAAAAACAGCCAATGAAAAATTACCCCGAAATTCTTTTCTAGTAAGTTGTAATTTACAGGCTTCTTCTGTTAACAAGAAGCCATAAATATTTAAAAATGCCTCCTTTAAGGCTGCTTTAAGCTTTAGTTCCACTTGCATATCATGAGTTATTACTTGCTAACTAACCTTTAATCGGGTTAAAATAAAATGTTAATGCACATCGATCTTCGTACACTGGATAATCTTGTTCCTATGGCTCGATTTGACGTTAAGTTACCGAATTTTTAACGTGATAAGCGTAGCAATAGCCAATAATAAGCTAATCAGTAAAAAACGGGTTACAATTTTTGCTTCATGCCAACCCAGTTTTTGATAATGGTGATGTAAAGGGGCCATCTTAAAAATTCTTTTCCCTTGTCCATATTTTTTCCTTGTATACTTAAAATAACCAGTCTGTATGATAATGGATAGGTTTTCTATTAAAAATATACCACATAAAATAGGGAGTAATAATTCTTTCCGGATACAAATGGCTACTACGGCAATAATAGCTCCAATCGTCAAACTACCCGTATCACCCATAAAAATTTGCGCAGGATAGGCATTGTACCAGAGGAACCCCATGCATGCACCTACAAATGCACAGCAAAATATAGTCAATTCACCCAAGTAAGGGATGTACATAATTTTTAGGTATTTAGCAAAGATGATATGCCCAGATAGGTAAGCAAGAATGGCTAACGTGGTGCCTATAATCACACTAGTAGAGGCTACTAAACCATCGAGGCCATCGGTGACATTTGCTCCATTGGAAACAGCAGCGATAACGAAAGCTATGACGATCATATAGAGTAAGTAGGTATAGGTTGAGCTGCCTAATAGATAGTTGCTTACTTGTGTATAGTCTAGTGTGTTGTCTTTAAAAAAAGGAATTGTGGTTTTCATTGATTTGATATCATGGTGACGAGAGGGAGCCGTATCTTCTAGTGTTAATGCTGTGGATAAAGTATTGCAAGGAAATTCCCGAATAACGACATCGTTATGAAAGTAAAGGGTAGTACTGACTAAAAGCCCTAGCAGGGCTTGACTACCTAATTTTATCCATCCACTGAGGCCATCTCTTTTCTTAAAGACTTTTATGTAGTCATCAAGGAAGCCAATAGTACCCATCCAAAGCGTAGTAATGAGTAATAAAATGATATACACATTGTGTAGTTTTGAAAAAAGTAGGGTAGGTACTACCGTGGCGATGATGATCAGTATCCCTCCCATTGTAGGCGTTGCTTCTTTGGTCCCTTTTTTTTCTTCTTCTAGTCCCAATGCACGATGGGATTGTTTGATTTGTTTGTTGAGTAAAAACTTTATAAATCGCTCCCCTAATAAAAAGGTTATGGCAAAAGCACCTAAGGTAACCATAGCTGCTCGGAAAGAAATATATTTAAAAAGCCGTGTACCAGGCCAATGAAAAACTTCATAGCAGTACTTGAATAGATAGTATAACATAGGTTAAAAAGATAGGTTGCCACAGTTTTATGGTTAACTACAAAGGTAACATCTAATTTTATAATCTTTATAAGAGTTGCTAAAAATTATAAAAATATAAGTGAATATTGCAAAGGTGTAGAATCTAGGCTATATTTGAAACGAGGTTTATAGGATAGGTGGTGTTGATGGTAATGACACGATTTTATCGTTCATTTAATCAAAAAATCAGATTTTTATGTATACAAATAGCTCTCAGGATAACAAGTTTGGATTACCTAAACCAGATTTTAAAAATCTTCCTAAAAAGAGAGCCATATGGCCTGTTGTTGTTTTTGTACTACTATTTGTTTGTTTTGCAAAAATTATTTACGAAGGGGTCTGGTTAAAATCTTTTGTAAAGCAACAAGGTCCTTTAGAGGATTTTCTTGTGACTCAACAGGTTAATGGCAAGGAAAAAGCAGGGGTAGGTGCGCGGATCGATGTAGAAGTCAATGAATCAGTTAGCAGGGAGGAGGCATTTAAAGGTAAAAAAAACGGCAAAAAAACAGATAATCTTGAAGCGGTAAGGCAATGGTTAAACAAAGAACCAAGCCATGCTTATGCATTGGTAAAATCAGGATCTTATCAAGCATTATATGAGCCACAAGGTGTATATCATTTAGTTGTGGTGAGTCATTTAAGGAAAGAAGCGGCTATGCATAGCGTGCAACAATTGATAAAGAAAAATTTAGGGGTCTGCTTAATTGTACCTAGGAGTGGAGAAAGATATTATCGGGTTACCATAGCCCATAGTAGAACATTCTATGAGGCAGACTTGAACCTAAAACGCTTAAGGCCTGAGTACAAAAATCTTTTTATATTAAAATATTAAACGCTTTATGGCCATATATGCTTCAGAAACCTTATTAAGCCTACTCCTTAAGGGAGGTTGGTTGATGTTACCTTTTGCTCTATTATCTTTAGCAATGGTTTACATCATAGTGGAACGTTTCTTAGTCTGTCATAAATACTTGAGGGGCTCTGGTCGTGTGTTAGAAGCATTAGAAGGTTTTTTGCATAAGGGAGACCTTGAGCAAGTAGACTATTTTTGTTCCCAGGAAGCCCATCTTATACAGAAAGTGTTAAGCAAAGGGATCCATCAAAGTAAGTCTAAACATCTTGAGCTTATTTTGAAAAATGAATCGGAGAAATATCTATCTATTTTAGAAGAAAATCTTTCTTGGTTAGCTACCATTGCTGGCGTAGCGCCTATGATTGGTTTTTTGGGTACGGTAATTGGTATGGTACAAACTTTTATGGCTATAGCGCAGGAAAAAAACCAGGTTTCGGCTGAGATTTTTTCTAGTGGCATCTATGAAGCCATGATTACCACTGTGGCAGGGTTGATTGTGGGCATTATAGCTTATATGGGTTATAATTATTTTGTGGCTAGGATTAATCAATCTACCAAACAATTAGCCTATTTGATCAATCTTTTTTTAACTAAAACTATAGTCAAGTAAGCCATCTAATAAGGTGGAAGTAAACAAGATGGGGTATGAAAATCAATATGAAAAACAAAATCAATCCTTCCTTCAATATGGCTTCTATGACCGATGTTATATTTTTATTACTCATTTTTTTATTGGTTACTGCTCATCCTACTTCTAAAGCCATTCCTATTGATCTTCCTTTAAGCAAGCAAGAAAAAACAGCCCCAGCCGCAGTGAATGTCTCTGTTACAAAAACATTACAATACTATGTAGAAGATCAACCGGTTGATTTTAATCAACTAGCAGTGGTATTGCGTAAACAACTAGAAAGAAAATCTAGTAAGGTGGTCCTATTGCATATAGACAAATCACTTTCTATAGCCCATATGGTTAATATAGCAGATGTTGCTACGGGATTAGGTGCGGAGGTTTCACTAGCCACGCAATTTGAAAAGCGGCCATGACATCATCTTGGTGCTATGCTGCGTATAAAAAAAAAGCGTTAGCCATTGCAGTAAGTCTACATCTGGTTTGTTTGGTATGGTTTGCTTCTGTAAAAATGTTTACCTCATCAGGTGCATCTTATGCAACCACTTATACCATTCGGTTGCAGTCAGCAAACACCCATCCAACGCTTGAAGAAATTAAGCCAGTAGTCCAGAAACCCGATGTAGTAGTAAAAAATAGAAAAAGTGCTGTACCAGCACGGCAGCTAAGATCCCAAAAAAAAGCGGCCACAAGCAAAGACAAAAAAGCCTCCCAGCCATCTAAAATAGATAATAGGGGGTTGTATAGTCCGGCTAAAAGTAAAAGCAAGCAGGCGGGTGCGTTACTTGAGCTAGCGGGGTGGAAATGGGATAAAGTACCAAAGCCCAAAGATACCACGCAGGCATATGGTAAAATAGTTTTTGAGATTAAGGTAGATGCTAATGGAGAGATTGTGGCCATACGAACACTGGAAAAAACAGTTTCTCCTTTAGTAGAAAAAATTTATTTAGATGCCTTGCGCGCGCTTACTTTTACTAAAATATCAACATTAGAATCTTATGCCGAACTATCAGTTGGGAAGGTAAGCTTTATATTGGTTCCTAAATAATAAGTGTAGTGGTATTAGTTATAATTTTCGCAAAAAAGACTAAAAGAGATGGTTATTAATTTATTTTTTTATATCATACCTATATGAGCCACTAGAAAATAACAGGGCTCATTGTTTGTTTATTTTAACGCTAAATTTAATCTTATTTATGCTGAGTCCTGTAAAAAAGTTAACAATTGTTCTATTTTCGCCTCTATTAATGGCTTCGCTTCCTAAAACTTGTGGCAGTACTTTTCCTCCAATGCCTCCAAAAACTCAATCAGCGCAGCCAGTACCTGGAGTGCAACCGTTACCTCAAGCAACAACAACTCAACCTATAGATGCAGGTATGCCCTTAGCGTCTTCATCAAATCCACAAGCTGTTAATCAAGTTAATCAAGCAGCACCATCTGAAGGAGAACAAAAAGAGGACACATTGCCGGAATCACCTAAGAACGAAGAACCATCAACAGCAGAGGTTCCTATAACAGCTAACGATACTGGCCGGTCAGAGGTAAAAAAGAAGCCTCAACCTAAGATAAGTGATAAAACAAATCAAAAAAAAGTAAATCAGGAAGATGATCAAGAAGATGATCAGGAAGCTAAAAAGAAAAAGCCATCTTTTGGGAAAAAAGTGCTTAATGCAATTAATCCCCTGCGTAAAATTTCTAAATGGTTCAAATAAGTGGTTCAAATAAGTGGTTCAAATAAAGACCCAAAGGGGTTAGTTCTTCCGATGCAAGCGTGTCAGTATCTCCTCTAAGCTGGCCTCATCGGCTACTAAAACCTCACGGGCTTTACTCCCTTCAAAAGGACCTACTACACCGGCCGCTTCTAGTTGGTCTATGATTCTTCCGGAACGGTTATAGCCAAGTTTTAATTTTCTCTGGATCAGTGAGGTACTTCCTTGTTGGTGTAATACAACCAGTTTGGCTGCTTCTTCAAACAAGGTATCCAATTCTTGTAGATCCACTTCGGAACCCTCTGCTTGCTCTTCTTCATCATAAATAGGTAACATATAGGCCGTCTGATAACCAGGTTGATTACCAATATAACTGCACACCCGTTCTACTTCTGCAGTGTCTAGAAAGGGGCCTTGTAGTCGAATGATATCAGAATTCATAGACAATAGCATGTCTCCATTGCCTACCAATTGTTCTGCACCACTGCTATCCAAAATAGTGCGTGCATCAATTTTAGAACTTACTTTATAAGAAATCCTAACAGGAAAGTTAGCCTTAATGATACCAGTAATCACATTTACAGAGGGTCTTTGGGTGGCCAATACAAGATGTATGCCAATGGCACGTGCCAGTTGGGCTAAACGGGCAATGGGCACTTCAATTTCTTTGCCTGCAGTCATCATCATATCTGCAAACTCATCGATGACCAATACGATATAAGGTAAAAACCGATGTCCCTCTTTGGGTTGTAAGACCCGCTTAATGAATTTTTCATTGTATTCCCTGATGTTGCGGGTGCCAGCTTCCTTTAATAGTTCATACCGATGGTCCATTTCAATACATAAAGAATTTAAGGTATGAATTACTTTTTTTGTTTCTGTAATAATAGCCTCTTCTGTAGCTGGTAATTTGGCTAAAAAATGATGTTCTAGTTTATTATACAAGGAAAGTTCTACTTTTTTAGGATCTACCAATACCAATTTTAATTGAGAAGGATGTTTTTTGTAAATTAAAGAGGTTAAGATAACATTTAACCCTACCGATTTTCCCTGTCCCGTAGCTCCTGCAATAAGTAGATGGGGCATGCGGGCCAGGTCTGCAATAACCATTTCATTGGAAATACTTTTGCCTAAAACAACGGGTAGGTCCATGGTTCCTTTCAAAAATTTTTCACAAGCAAGCACCTGCTGTAGGGGAACCATCTCCCTATTTTTATTAGGCACTTCAATACCAATAGTACCTTTTCCTGGTATGGGCGCAATGATTCGGATCCCAAGAGCGGCTAAATTGAGTGCAATATCATCTTCTAGGTTTTTGATTTTAGAAATTTTAACCCCTGCTTCTGGAACGATTTCATAGAGGGTAACGGTAGGGCCAATGGTTGCTTTTATTTTTACAATATTGATTTTAAAATTGTTTAAGGTCTCTATAATGTTGTTTTTGTTCATTTCTAGCTCTTCCTGTGTCACCGCACTGCTATCTTGTGTATAGGGCTCTAATAGATCTAATCTAGGGTATTGGTAATTCGATAGGTCTAAGGTAGGGTCGTAGTTTTCACTGCATATATTTTCTAAAGAAGGTTTAGGGAGGGTACCCTTGGAGGTTACTGAAAGTGGTGACAATGGTTTTGGCTGCTCTTTAGATAGGGCATGTACTACTTCAAAATCGATGGCTTTGTCCTCTTTCGTAGCCGCTTCTATGGCTACTTCTAGCGCTTCTTCTGCTAGTGGAGCTGTAGGCTGTTCAAATGCTGTTTTTTTTTTAGCAAAAAGTTTGAGGCAAGCAAAGCTAGGAAGAGAAGTGATGTTAAAATATATGACGAAAAAGGAGAGCAGTGTAATAAAAAGGAGTAGCAGCGTTCCATAGCCTAGTAAATGGTTAAAAATAAGGCTAAGTTCATAAGCAATGCCCCCTAGTTGTTGGGTAAGTATCTTTGTATTGGGATAGAGCAAGTTGAGATAGCCTATTAAAAGGTTTGACCATAGGATAAGAAAAATAGAGGCTAGCATAAACTTGAATAAAGAAAGTTTAGCGTAACGCTTTGGCATCACCCATTTAAGTCCTACTAAAAACAAAAAGGGAAGAAAAAAAAAGGCCGTGATGCCCCACCACCTGTGCACAAAATAATAGCTTATAAAAGCACCTATGACACCTAGCCAGTTAGCCACTAAAGGATTTTTTGTAAAGCCTAGCGCTTGAATAGATTCAATGATGCATTGATCTTCTCCTCCATGAATAAAATGAGATACAAAAGCAAGTGCTAAAAAAATGGCCACTCCTTGTAGGAAAAGCCCAAGGGATATTTTAACGCGTTGATCTAGGTTAAACACGGTGTAGGGCTCTTTGTTCTGATCACTGGCCTTTTCTTCTTGAATTTTATAGTTATTTTTGGCCATTTTATAAAATATATGTAAAAATATTAAAGTAAATTTAGCAAAATCCCAGTTCTAATTTAGCTGCTTCTGACATTCTTTCTGTGCTATAAGGGGGCTCAAAAGTGATATGCACTGCTACTTCATTGACTCCTTCTAGCGCTCGAATTTTTTCTTCTACTTCAATGGGTATGGTATCTGCAGCAGGGCAGTTTGGAGAAGTAAGGGTCATGACAATTTCAATATTATTAAGCGGTAAAATAGTTATTTCATAAATCAGTCCTAGTTCATAAACGTCTACAGGTATTTCTGGATCATAGACTTGCTTGATGGCTGCTATCACTTCTTCTTTTTGTATCATATGGTGTTAAGTATATAACGTGAACGCTGGATTAGATTTTATATAAAAGGGTTCCTTTGTATGGCGCAACTTTAAGTATTTTTAAATACTTAAATAATTTTCGAGAACAATTAAGCATCAATAGAACCCAGTGTATGAATTTAAATAAATTAATATAAACTTATTATATGATTGATGAATTTATAAAGGAGTTTATGCCTATTTTGAATAAATTATTGAGGCTATGATTGATCAACTCAAAAATATTAGTCAAATTGAACATACCAGGCATAGAAGTGTCAATAATTTTAACGGCGTAATACCATGTACAAAATACCTATAGGCGTAGATAATTTTCATGAATTAGTAACAGGTGATTACCTATTTTGTGATAAAACAGCGATGATCGCTGAGTTTTTAAACAAAGGAGAGAAGGTGACCTTAATCACCCGTCCACGTCGTTGGGGTAAGACCTTGAATATGTCTATGTTGCAACATTTTCTTGCTTCAGAAGTTAATGGCGTGCCTACGGCTGGTTTATTTGATGATTTGGCTATTGCTAAGCTAGAAGAGGGTAAATATCTCAAGACCCATCAAGGAAAATATCCTGTGATTTTACTAAGCTTTAAGGATGTTAAAGCAGATAGTTTTCAAGGGGCTTATAAAAAAATATATAAGCTAATTTCTTATTTATATGGTACATTTGAATACTTACTGAACAGTGAAAAAATAAATAGCGTTCAGTTAAATTCATTTCATTCTATTATAGATAAATCTGCTGATCAGCAAGATTTAGAGGATTCACTAAAACTGCTCAGCGAATGCCTCTACCAACACCACGGCCAGATGGTCTATATACTTATAGATGAATATGATACCCCTTTAAACCAAGCTTATGGGAATCCTGACTATCTAGACTCTCTCGTAGGATTTATGCGTAACCTTTTTAGTGTTTGTTTCTGAACCAGATTTCTTTTCATTTAACTCTTTGAAGAATTTCTTTATTGACATAAAATTCGTTGGTGGCACAGATTTGTTTTTAACAACATAGGTTATCTCAACTTTACCTTTACATGTTGGGCATATATCGTTAGTAGGACTAAGTCCTAATTTTTGTACACAATCATCATGATAAACTTTCTTGCATTCACAACTAAACTTAACTATATAAGCTACAACTTTTGCTTGATTATTAGTAATCTTTTTTTACAATGAGCACACTCAGCTTTACAACTTATTTTTTTTAAATGCTGGAAAAAATTAACCAATGATTCAGCATCAACGCCATCTTTCTCCAGACGCTCCTTTCGTGCGGCAAGCGCAGCTTTACCCTCTCTTTTGCTTCCTGGACACTCACCCGCCATACTCAACATAGCTAAGAAAAAACAAGATAAAACAGAACAAAATAGTTGTGTTGGATTGGAAATCCTAAATTTTTTAGCAGATTTTAAACTGTTTTTTAAAATTAATATAACATTAGACATAAAATTTAAAAAATGAATACTTTAAATGATTTAATAATAACTATAACTATAACTATTCCACACCTCACACCTGCACACCATGCAGTATAAGTATTATTTATATCATACAAAAATCTGTTAAACGCTAGCGCACCAGTGGGAGCCTATCGCACCGTATCAAATTTTTGGAACAGTTAACAATCAACCGTAAAGAAATATAGCCCAGCTCCAGCTCCCTTCAGTTGTTCACAAAAGTCCGTTGTTTCCATTTTTTCCCATACGAAACTATTAAAAGACCAGTATCTTGTAGTAGGTTCTTGCCATAAGCTGCAATTAAATACATAACACTGCTTCTTGCCAACAACAGCTGCATATGCATGCGTTGACGTACATATTAATATGACCTCTTTTTTGTCTTGTTTATCATAAGCGTCGTTTATCTTTTTTTGAATTATCGTTTCGTCATAAATAGCGCGATCACCCTTGTTAGCATCTTTAAAATTATCAGTAAAGTGGTTGAAAGGGTGACATTTTACATCCGTAAAAACTTCTTCAACCGATTCGTTTACAAATCCACACTGATGCATAACTGCTGCAGCAGCAAGTGCATGACAATTGCTCGCATTCCACTCCACATGATGTTCCTTGAAATCAGCACTAGTATTGATCAGGCAATCCTTAGTCGATTCTATCATGTGCTCACTTATCAACTGAGATTTACGAATATCAAGGTAACGATAAATAAGTTGAGACACCACATTTTCACCGTCCTTTGTCAGTTGCCTACCTAGTTGCAAGGCACCATAATGTTTAACTATATCGTCCCATATATGCCCCCATGATACGCCTAACTTGTCTTCTGTGTTATATAACCTACTAATATACTCCCTTACACCATAGGCTAAATGAAAACAGCTTTTTCTTCTTCATTGTACTGATTACACTCATTAATGACCTCTCCTGCCTGATTTTAAAGAATAATAAAGTGCTTTAAGGTAGTTTATAGAACCATCATTTTTGCAATAAATGTCTTTAGTCTTTATATGCTGAATTTTTTTCAAAGATTCTACCAATCGAATCAATAATTCATCTTCAGGGGTGTGGATAATCGGTTTAGTCGGAGGCTAACTTGTGCCGCTACCAGCCGGATCAGTGGGCCTCTTTTCATCAGACGGAAGAAATTTAGTTTTAGACAGCCCCTTGGAGTGACAAGCAGCAGATTGAGCAGGCGGTGTACTAGATGTGGATCTGAGAGAGCCTTCTAGGTCACCATTGTCTATTCCAGCATCTACCGCTTCTACTTCATCAGTTACTTTTGAAGCATCACCAACCAAAGCACCTTTATCCGCCCTCGTGACCTTTGAACCACACGTAGTGCTCATCAACAATTGTATACCTAATAACCCACCTATAGTAGGCTTGATCCACGTCATAATTACTATCTATTTTTTAAGATTAAAACTTAAAGTAAATATACAGATTTACGCCATCAAAGTTGTTGTAATATTATCGGTATCATCGCATGAAATGGCTATATTGCCTCTTAGTAACCCCAAACTGACCTTATATTAACCACTATGCAACTTACCGCTATAAAAAAATTTCCTATTCAAGGCCCCCTATTCATAGAGATGGCTGGCCATGACGATGCTAGGGGTACTTTTGTAGAACTATACAACCAGACCGATTTAATCGACCATATTGGGGAGAGGTTTACCCAAGATAATCTCTCTTTTTCTAAAAAAAATGTAATTCGAGGGCTCCATTATCAAGTTACATTTCCCCAAGGCAAGCTTATTTATTGCCTCCAGGGCGTTATATTTGATGTGGCCTTGGATATGCGATGGGGTTCTCCTACATTTGGTGCGTATGTAGGGGTTACTTTGGATGCAAGATACAACCAAGCATTTTATATACCCCCTGGCTTTGCCCATGGCTTTGCCGTTGCTAGTGCATCTGATGCTATGGTATGGTATAAGTGTACCCATGGCTATAGAAAGGCGTGCGATAGAGCAATATCTTGGAAAGATAGTCCTATCACACTACCCAAAGACTTTATAACAGAAAAAGCGGTGGTTTCAGCCAAAGATCTTGCTGCTCCACCCCTAACGGCTGAGATGGCCATACGGTTATGATATTACTTTTAGGTTCCAAAGGGCAATTAGGCAGGGCCTTAGCTGCTCAACTAGCTACCCAATCCTATAGCTTCGTAGCCAGTGATCGTCGATGGATAGATATAGGTAACCCGGAAGAGGTGGCCCATGCCATTGCCTATATAAAACCTACTGTTATAGTGAATGCAGCAGCCTTTACCCATACCAGCCAAGCCGAAAAAGATAAAGAGTTGGCTAAAAAAGTTAATGCAGATGGGGTTAAATATATCTGTGAAGCAGCTAGTAAGTTACAGAAAAAACCCTATATTATACATATTTCTACCAATTATGTATTCAATGGTTTATTGGATAACTCTTTGGGCTATATGGAATCAGACCCAATAGATCCGATCAATTATTATGGCCTTACTAAGGCAGCTGGAGAAGAAAATTTATATAATCATTATACCCGCTATTTTATCTTGCGGACCAGTTGGTTATTTAGCCCATATGGTCATAACTTTGTTAAACAAATCGTACAAAAAATAAAGTTTGATCAGCAGGATGCCTTTGTAGTTAACGATCAATTTGGTGCGCCCACTTCTGCCCGAGCATTGGCCCATGTCATAGGCTTACTGATAGCCCATATTATGACCCACGAGGCTACGACACTGGATGGCATGCAAGTCTATGGAACTTATCATTTTTCATCTCAGGAATGTAGCTCCTATTATGACTTTGCTGTTGCCATAAGGGACTATCTGTTGCTGCACAGTTGCTCAGGGGTTAAACAGGTCTATCCCGTGGAAACCAACCTGGCTGAAACAGCGGTTAAAAGACCGAAACAGGGTTTTTTAAATAGTCAAAAAATAAAGCATTTTTTACATTTACAACCCCATGATTTTGCTTGGAGAGCAGATTGTAACGATATTGTTTCAAATATGTTAAAATTCACCCCATAAACTGTAAAAAAGAGGGAGAAATGATTTTGTTTACCTATATTTTCTATGCTGTAACAGCAATCTATCTGCATAGTCATCTTGCGATAAAGTTGCTAACACTATAATTTGAAACAAACCGCCTATGTTAAAAAACTTAATTATTGTTGAATCACCTGCAAAAGCTAAAACCATTGAGCAGTATTTAGGCAGTGGCTATCAAGTGGTTTCTTCTAATGGACACATTAGGGACCTTATTAAGGGAGATAGCGCTATCGATATTAAGCAAGGGTTTTTACCTACTTATGAAATCAGCCCAGGCAAGGAGCGTATCGTACAGCAGTTAAAAAAGTTAGCCCAAGCTTCGGATTGTGTCTATTTAGCTAGTGATGATGACCGAGAAGGGGAGTCTATATCCTGGCATTTAAAAGAGGCACTTGAGCTGACTGATGAAAAAGTAAAACGCATTGTCTTTAGAGAGGTTACTAAAACAGCTGTCCTTCATGCATTGCATCAGCCACGTACTATAGATTTAGACTTGGTGCATGCCCAACAAGCCAGACGGGTGTTGGATCGACTGGTAGGCTTTGATCTCTCTCCTTTGTTGTGGAAGAAAATCAAAGCAGGGCTTTCTGCTGGTCGGGTGCAATCGGTTGCCGTACGAATGGTGGTAGAACGAGAAAGAGCGATTGCTAGCTTTGTACCTACGGCCAGCTTTGTCCTCACTGCCTTTTTTAATCTACCAACTGGTCATATCCTAAAAGCAGAGGGTTCCGAGAAATTCAAAACAGCAGAAGAAACCCTTGCCTTTTTAGCACAATGCAAAGATGCCGTTTTTTCTATAAAATCATTAGAAAAGAAATTGCTAAAACGTTCCCCTTCTGCTCCTTTTATTACCTCTACTTTACAACAAGAGGCAAGTAGAAAGTTGGGATTTTCGGTAAGTCGCACCATGATATTGGCGCAACAACTCTATGAGACGGGTAAAATTTCTTACATGCGAACAGATTCTGTACATTTTTCAGCAGAGGCCACCCAACAGATAGCCCAGGAGGTAACTACCTTATACGGCGCAGATTATCTACACGCCAGACGTTACAGCTCCAAATCAGCTACAGCACAAGAAGCACATGAGGCGATACGACCTACTGACTTTTCAGTGAGGGAAGCCAGTAGCCAGCGAGATGAACAACGCTTATATGAACTGATTTGGCGTAGGGCTATGGCTTCACAAATGGCAGATGCTCAGATAGAAAAAACAGTAGCCACCATTCAACTTTCCAATACCCAACAGACCCTTATAGCTACGGGAGAAGTGTTGAAATTTGAAGGTTTCCTTAAAGCATATACCACAGAAAAAGAGGAAAATGAAGCAGAAGACCAGGATACAGCAACCCTATTGCCCCCGTTAACGATCGGGCAAATATTAGCGCTGGAGAAGCTATTGGGTAGGGAGCGTTTTACTAATCCTTCAGCCAGGTATACAGAAGCCGCTTTAGTTCGAGACCTAGAAGAGAAAGAGATTGGACGTCCTTCAACCTATGCGCCTATTATCTCTACGATCCAAAAAAGAGGATATGTTACACTAGAATCTCGCGAAGGTTTTTCACGAAACTATAGATTGTTCACCCTCAAAAAGGGGACTATAGAAAATCAAACCTTAACAGAAGTGGTACGCGAAGAGAAAAGAAAACTTTTTCCCACTGATATTGCTGCGGTTACCAATGATTTTCTAGTGAAATATTTTTCTGATGTCACCGATTACAATTTTACCGCGCAGGTAGAAAAAGAACTAGATAAGATTGCCAAAGGCTCTAAACTGTGGAACCAGATGTTAGAGGAATTCTATAGTGGTTTTTATCCTAAAATTCAGGCTACAGCGGATATAGATCGGTCGATGGTAAAGACCAACAGGTGTTTAGGCAAGGAGCCTACAACGGGTTATTCTTTGATTGTTCGATTGGGGAAATATGGCCCTTTAGTTCAATTGGGTATTGAAGCAGATGGCCCTGAGGTGGTCCCTAAGTTTGCGGGGTTATGCCCCAACCAACGAATGGAGACCATTACCTTAGAAGAAGCGCTGGATCTGTTTAAATTACCTCGAACCATTGGCCAATACGAAGAGCTACCCTTAGTGGTAAATATTGGAAGATTTGGTCCATACATTAAGCATGGTCCTCTTTTTTATACGATAGGGAAGGAAGATGATCCATTTGATGTGAATGAACAGCGGGGTATAGAAATTATTCAAAACAAACGGAGGGCAGATGCAGAAAAGTTGATTAAAAGTTTTGCTGAAAATGAAGCGCTGCAAATTTTAAATGGAAGGTGGGGCCCTTATATCAAAAGTGGCAAAAAAAATGTGCGTATCCCTAAAGATATCGACCCCCACACGCTCAGTTTAGCAGCCTGTTTAGAATTGCTAGAAAAGAGTCTAGCTAAAAAAGACAAACGATCTCCTAAAGAGAGCGCCTAAAAATAGCCCTAACGCATTTTTTTATTTATCCACATATTTAGTTATATTGTGCTTAATTTCATAGCAGCCAAGAGATAGCTTGTTGTTTTATAGCTTATAATTGCTAATTTTAAACCTTATAATTTTAGTTTACTTTTTTACTTAATCACTTAATTATGAATACTAATAAAACCCATGCGGCAATCCGATCATTTTTTGTTACGTTATGTTTGCATGTAATGGCTAGTTATGCGGCAAGGGCCGACCAAGAGGAGTTAGGTGATCAAGCCCTTACGGTAAAAATTTCTAAAAATTATCTCAAATCGTTCCCTATTGCGCAATCTACTATTCAAGGCCATACGGTATCTAAAGAGACCAAACAACAAGATATCAGGAAGGTGGTTTGCAACCAAGGCGTGCGATTGGCTCGAAGCACACAGTGTAAAATCGCCCTGCGTACTATTTTTGCTGGCATTGAACACAACCAGGTAACGCCAAAAGGGACCTTGTTAAATTATAATGCGTGGAATGATTTGAATATTTTTGCTGGTTCTTCTACAAACCCTGGCCATCATCTTTTATCACGTATCAATAAAACGACCACCGTGCTGGGTGAATGTGCCTTAGCGACATTATTGGTTACGCCCACGCATGACATCCCTACCTTGCTTGATCGGCAAGAAACTATAAAATTTTTGTTAGACCAGCCCAATAGTTTAGCGGAGTTGAAACAATTGCTACACAACTACTCGCTGGTAGAGCAACGGTTGCTTTCGCTTTGGACCCATACGGATCCGCTGCGTACAGAAGCATACGTGACCTATATGAACAATCGATTTTTTTCTTCCAATCCTGCGGTAAATAAAGTGACGCGTAGACTTAGAAGTCGTGTCTTTTTTAGAAACATTAGAGATATTTATGGGGAGTTTTTGATGCTTCCGCTCTCAGGCGTTGCTTTTGGTAGCGTACACTACCTGGGTACCAATGCGTTTGGTTTTGGGAAACCTTCGAAGAATTTGTCTGAATCTTTTTCCACTTTACCTTTCTTTATTCCGGGTTACTCTATTGTTTACGCCATAAAGAATTATATCAAGGCTAAGAATGTTGATACAGATTCGGCTCGTATATTACCTTTTTTTGGTGTAGCCCTTACCAATGGCCTGGCTATCTGGAGGGGGTATTGTGGGGTAAAATGTTACAAAGAATACAATGCTGTTTTTAGGAATTTGGCTAATCGCATGAGGGATGTACAAGTTTTTATGCAAACCATTCAGCAGTTAAGTGAGCGAGTCGCAGCCCATCCAGCCTTAGAAGCTGCTTATGGCGCTTCGCTAACGGAGATCAGGGCTTTACTAAAAAAGAGTGAGGAATCGAGTGAGGTTGGCATTATGTTGCATAACTTTTTGCATATGCAATTTGAAGATTGGTCTTATTTTAGCGGAAATAATGCTAAATTATTAGCCACTTACAGTTTATTTGAAGAACATAAAGATTGCCTAAAAATGGCCATGTATGGATTAGGTAAACTCGATAGCTTTGTAGGTATTGCTACCCTACTCCAGGAATCTCAAACCAGATCACTGCCCCATGGTTACAGTTTTCCTAAGTTTTTAGATCGCATGCAATCAAAAAAACCAGCTATACAACTTAATGCGATATGGAATCCACTGCTAGACCCTCAAACGGTTATAAGCAATGACCTAGCCATGGATACAGACCATGTGCGCAATATGGTATTGTGTGGTCCAAATGCAGGAGGAAAATCTTCTTTTCTTTCTGCAGTAGCTATTAACTTACTACTTGCGCAAACTTTTGGTATTGTTGCCGCTCATGACGCCTGTTTAACGCCTTTTAATACCATCAGCACCTACATAGAAATAGGAGATAATATTGCCAGTGGGGATTCTCTTTTTATGGTAGAGGTAGATCGTACCCAGCAGCATATTCGTGGGTTAGAGCAAGCTAAACCAGATGAATTTGTTTTTGCTATTTTTGATGAGCCTTTTGCAGGTACTAATCCGGTAGAAGCTGGTGCCTCTGCTTATAGTATATTGGCTTATATGGCTAAATACCCCAATGCCATTCATATAGTAGCGTCACATTATCCTATTTTAATGCGTTTAGAGGGTAATTTTCCAAAAAGAAATATTAAAAACTTTAAAGTTTTTATCACTGAAGGAAACAATGGCGCATTAAACTATACCTATAAAATTGTACCAGGAGAGTCTACACAAACTGTAGCACTAAAGATATTGGCCCAGGAGGGGTATGATAAAGGACTAATAAAAGAGGCCGAAGAGATCGTAAGTCAACTAAAAAAAACCAACAACAGTGCAAAAAAAACAGCAGTAAAGGCTAAGAAGTAAGAAACAGCCTAATTTCCAGTAAGGTGTGATGGTGTTAATTAGCCAGCAAGAAGCATTAAAAGAAACCGCTCATGCCCTACTGGATTATGCAAAAAATCAAAAAATCTTTTTGCTAGAAGGCCATTTAGGTTCAGGAAAAACAACACTTATTAAACATTTATGCAAGCTGTTAGGTGTAGCAGATCTAGTAAATAGCCCCACTTTTACACTCGTCAATGAGTATCAGACCATAGAGGGAGATTCTATTTACCATTTCGATTGCTATCGAATAGCTGCTTTGCGTGAAGCTATCGTGTTAGACTTTGAAAGCTACTTTGCTTCCGGTGGCTACTGCTTTGTGGAGTGGCCTTCTAAAATTGAAGCAATCTTACCTTTACATTACCTATGGGTGCAGATGGAAATTCAAACCCCTACCACACGAAAGTTGACTTGTAGTCATATTTAAGTTTTTTTCTTTCCCGCTCTTGGTATTATAGTCTATAAGCGTTATATTGTGTATATGATCCGAGTATGCGTTCATAAACATTATAATTTAAATTTTTCTAGCAACCCTAAACCAATTAGTAAAAACTATATAAAAAAATGCCCTTATCAACTTCATTATCTACCATTTTATTGACATCCATCATTTATATTCAACACAATCTCCTCCTCCGGAGGTGTATACTCCCATCTCGAATAGCTCTACTTGAGTAGCACAACATTCCCTATTGCAATTTATTACATTTTTCATTTTATAGGTAGCCCTAAATAGACGCTTAGAGCAGTCTATTGGGTTAAAGGCGAGTAACCTCCTAATTTGCAACATAAAACAAATAGATAAAAATATAACTATGACCGCTCTACTACGTACGCCAATAGACAACGTAATTAAACAATTTTCAACCTATGAGAAATATAAAATTTTGCTACATCCTAATCTAGCTAAGCAAATAGGTGATATTATAAAAAATAAGGCATCTGTAGAAGAAATAACTAACGCTATTCTACAGTGTCTTTCCCTAGATCCTAAAAAAAAGATCATCGAAGAGCTATCTAATTATATGATGCAACTAACACTAACCCCAAAGTCCCACTGGAGTTGTAGTCTCATAAGACCAAAAATAAAAACCATTAAAAAGGACAAGATAGAAACAATACTGTTGGTCTTACATACATTAGATTATGATACGTTATTATCAAAAAAAGAGGAAATTAAAAACAAAATTTTTGATACCTCTAGATCAACTAGCTCAGTCGATGATATGGTAAAACAATTACATGCTTATATAAGTAAGCTGCACAAGCCTAATCTAGCCACTAAACCACATGCTTATATAAAATCATAGGAAAAATCGCATAATTTTTTGTAAATTACTTAGGTTGTAAAATAAGCCATTTCTAAATAGTTTATCTCTATGTTTACTTTTTTGAAGAAAAAAGCAGCTCAACGACTTGTCCATTATGGGGTCTATCTACTGCCTCTATCTATGCCTCTGTATGCCGAGACTACCTTACCTGATGATGAGGTTGCGGTAATAGAAACTACCCAGTTGGAACTCCTAGCTACAGATCTAGGCATTTTAAAATATAACCTAAAAGCGGCTACCATGTGCCAATATAAAAATGGCAATCTAACGCTCCATGGTGGCGTAGAAATTACCCTGTTAGATGAGGCCACAGCTGATCATAAAGAAGAAGAGGCTACCTACATTCAAGCCGATAAGTTATCCTATATCAAAACATCGGCATTATATATCTTAGAAGGCAATGTACGCATTAACAAGCCTACAGAAAATTTAAAAATAACTACCGAAAAACTCTCTTACCATACCGAGGAAAATATCGTATATACCGACCTTGCTATTGAAATAGAACAAAATAATAATATATTAAAAGGGGTAGGCTTGCATACGACTAAAGACTTCAAGAAATATAGTATAGGTAGTCCTAATGGTATACTAGATACAAAAGAATTCAACGAAGTAAAACTATAAATGGCGTAAACCGATGCGTATACTCATAGGCTGTGGCGGCACAGGTGGCCATATTTATCCTGCCATTGCTATTGCCGATGCAATGAAAGCAAAACATGCAAGCGTAGAATTTTTATTTGTAGGTAAAAAAGGAGGCATGGAAATGGAAATTATACCCACTACAGGTTATCCGATTATAGGTATTGATATAAAAGGCTTGCAAAGAAAAAAAATTATACCCAATCTGACCCTTCCTTTTTTACTCTTAAAAAGCCTATATCAGGCTCGGAAAATTATCCGAAATTTTAAGCCTAATATAGTCATCGGTACAGGGGGGTATGCTTGCTTACCCACTTTATTGGCTGCCTATACCCAAGGTATTCCTACCCTTATTCAAGAACAAAACAGCGTTGCAGGGTTAACAAACCGATTACTAGCTAGGCTAGTAACCAAAATTTGTGTAGGGTATCCAGCGGTTGCTTTCCCTTGTGCAAAAAAGAAAATAGTAGTTACAGGAAACCCAGTACGGCCATCTATTTATACACCTAAATTAGCACAGGGGACGGCACGCGATCATTTTAACCTTGTACAGTATAAAAAATGTCTATTGGTCATAGGAGGTAGTGGCGGAGCAGATCAACTCAATACCACCATTTTAGCAACCATCCCTTACCTACATGGCCTAGGCTTACAAATCTTGTGGATAACGGGTAAGCGATACTTTCCGGTCATCCAGCACCATTTAACGACCCAGCTGCAGGGTGGTATTACACGTTGCTATCCTTTTGTAGACCATATGGCCATGGCTTATGCAGCAGCAGATATGGTAGTGTCTAGGGCTGGTGCTTTGTCTATCGCAGAATTATGTGTGGCACAAAAACCTACCATCCTGGTTCCCTCTCCTCATGTAGTCCATGATCACCAAACCAAAAACAGCCTGCCATTAGTGGCTCAAGGAGCAGCCATATCCCTTGCCGATAAAGATTGTTCACAGCTCCTACTGGTTGAAATTGTATCTTTATTGCATAATAAAACCAAACAAATGGCCATGATTCAGCAAATGGAACCATTTAAAGTGCTACATACCCATGCCTTGGATAAGATCACAGAAGAAATCTGGCGCTTAGCAAAGACTTAATAGCATATATATCTTACAAGCTAGCGCACTGAATTGTTTTTATAGAACAAAATACGTAGATTAATTTTATAAGTGAAGCAGGTAAACGCTCATTCCACCTAGATTATCCCAAATAGAATAGCACAGCGAGGCTTTTTTGCATCCATTACATGGTTCCAGGAAAGTAGTATACCAACACAGGCTTCCACCACACTAACACATTATCACCATTATTATATAAAAATATATGCAAGTAAAAAATCTATTATCTACCGTTTTATTAACAATTACAACCCTTGGCACAACATGCCATACCATACCCGATGATAAACCGATAAAAAAGGAAGAAATTATTCAGCAACAGCTATCCACTCAACCTGCTTTCCCATTGCATGATGCCATTCGAACAGGTGATATAACCTTGTTAGGCCAATTGTTGAAAAAAGGTGTCAGTGTTAATAGCGTAAATGGTCAGGAGCAAGAATATTTAGATGAGGCATTGCTGGATGATTATCCAGATAGAGGCTTCTCACTGCTATTAAAAGAGTGTGATCATGTTGATGGCATAGATATGAGGCGATATCAAACCCCTTTACTTTATGCAGTAATGCATAATAGTGGTATAGACATCATAAGATTGTTAGTAGATCATGGCGCTCATATGCATGAAGTAGGAGCGCTCAAGCAGACGATTTTACACCATGCCTTGATGCACAATAGTGGTATAGAAACCATAAGATTACTGTTAGATCATAGTGATATAGACGCCAAAAAGCTGCTCCTAGACCATAAAGCTGCTCCTAATGCAATAAACCTGCTTAACCAGACCATTTTACATTATGCGTTAAAAAATAATTATCCTTTAGCAACCATAAGCTGGCTGCTAAAAAAAGGCGCTAACGTTAATGCCATAGATAATGAAAAAAAAACCCCTTTAGATTATGCATTGTGTGAGGATAACACGGAGCTCATTAAGCTTTTTGCAAACCATAGTGTTACAGCATTGAAAGCTAAATTTAATAACACCACGCCACTAGAAAGGTTAATCATCATAGGTAACAATACGGAAGAAAATCATCTTAATAGTATTTATAATCAGTATAATAAATCAAATTATGTAATAATAGACTATACGAAGACAAATGCTACAGACTTATTAAACATCCTATCAAACCGGGGCATGCATGTTAATGCGCATACTTGTATAGAGATCCATGCACATGGAGATATAATAGCAGACGAACAACATAAGATAGAATTAGCTCAGGTTATACCAACTGGCGGATTTTTTACCTACTTAAGAGCAATTATGCAAGTACCGCTCTGGATTAATTTATTTTCATGCTACGCTGGAGCAGCACATCAAGCTATACATTCGCTTGGAGATGGCTCTACTTTAATTACCTATTCTGATGCTAAATTAGCCACTACTTTACAACAGGTTCTATATGCTTCCAGCTCTTTAATGGCTGCTACCCCTTATGAAAATATGATCTATAGTTGGAAAAATTGTGCCATCAATCCAGTAACGATTAGTAGTATTACTGGGGTAAAAGAGACTACCTATAATTTTATGCATCCTACTGAATTTATCAATAAGGTTTTAGATTCAGCATCAAATGAAAAATCATTAATTGATTTTGTTAATGCAATAATGCATCAGGTGGATAAAATAGACTGCGATATTCAGGAAATTTACCCGAGGTATAAAAAAATTCAACCTTTCTCACTCTATGAAAAATATCTAATTCTTTTAAATCCTAAACTAGTCAAGGAAAATGACCTACCTCCTAGCAAGCCACTACATAGCGCAGGCGATTTACGAACAAACTTATAAAGATTTTCTAAGAATTTGCCTATATTTGGTATTAGGTTCTTCTTTTGGCTAATGGGGGTTAAATCATCTTTAAAAGAATTGACATTAACCTTAACCCATATGCAAAGGGAATTTTTTATATAAATAGCAAATTCAATAATCACTTTTTAAATAAATTTATGATACATTATTCACGTGCCGTGTATGCCATTTTTATGAGTTTTAGTTTACTACAATCGTGCAACCATGTAGGGCATAAGATGCATAAGGAGGATACTTCAAGTAGTGAAAATAAAGAGGATAATCCTACCGCTGACAACGGACTGTTATTACTGGAAGCTGTTGCAAAAAGTTATAAAACAGCTGCAGAACAGCTACTAACAAAAGTTGATCTCCACACGGTAAGAGATCGAATGGGTAATACACCACTCCATTTGGTAAAAGATCCAGCCATTGCTCAAATGCTTATCGATGCAAAGGCCTATTTAGAGGCAAAAAATATTCAACTATGGACGCCTTTATATACTGCAGCAGATAGTAACCATATAGCTATCATGAAAGCGCTTCTTCAAGCAGGTGCAGAGGTGAATAATCCAAATGATTGGAAATGGACCCCTTTGCATGCTGCCATCCAATCGGAACATATAGCAGCCATGAAGCTACTTATTGCTAATAAAGCAGATTTACATGCTGAGGCAAACTTAGGTTTTAGTATGCAAGATGGGAAGATTACTCCTTTACATTTAGCAGCACTATTTGGCAAAAAAGAGGCATTAAAACTATTAATCGATAGTTTTGATAAAGAAAATCGTAAAGCTGCTCTCAATGCCCAGGCTATCCGTGGGTTGAAACCACTGGATATGGCTGCATTATCTTGTAATAAAAACTTTAGAGCGATTTTTTGTGCTTTCGAAGGGTTTTTCAATAAAGTAGAAGATGCTCAGGAGTGTATAAATTACTTGGAACATGCAGGAGCTGATACAGACAATCAGTCTTATCAAGCACTAAAAAGAGCAACAGCAGAGGACTTAGATCCTCTAGCCCGTTTGTTTTCAGCTAAAAAATAATCAACAGGCCTGTTTAGGTTGCCTACTTTTTCCATACATGGAAAAAGTAGGGCTTTAAATTAAATATTTATGATCTCTTATTTACGTAGCCTACTATATCTCATTTTTATGAGCTTTAGCTTATTGCAATCCTGTAATCAGATAGCCTATCAGGGGAATAGTGATGGAGCATCTCCTAATTCTTCTATAAACGTAGAAGGTAAACCTGTTGAAGAACCTCCTATCTGTTGTGTTTGCTTGGATCCACTTGAAGGAAGCAGAGAGGTTATAGTGCTAGGCGCTTGTAACCATAGCCTTCATCACCCATGCATAGACAGTGCCATGATTGCGCAATATGATATATACAAGACACACCATGAAGAAACCGGTAATACAGTTTACAATTGGACACAAGCTAAACCAGCATTAACTTGCCCTTATTGTCGAACGCCTATAACCGACCCTATTTTATTAGATACATTTATGGAATCTCTTCCGGATGATCAATTGGGAATATTTTTATCATTAGCTGTTATAGCAGGGGATAGACCAACTGTAGTAGAACTACTAAAAAAAGTTAAGCCCAATGGGATAATATATGGTGAGTGGGATAATACACTGCTCCATTTAGTAAAAAATCCAGCCATTGCTCAACTGCTTATCGATGCAGGGGCCGATCCAAATGCACCAAATACACGATTGTACAGGCCTTTACATATTGCAGCACAAGACAACAATGTAGAGCTCATAAAACTGCTTCTTAACGCAAAGGCGGATGTGGATAGTCAAATTGATGGTCTTTGGACTCCTTTGCATTTCGCTGTCGAATGGGGAAATATAGAAGCTATGAAGCTACTTATTGCTAGTGGAACGAACCTAAATGCTCAAGCAGACTTAGGTTTTCAGATGAAAATTACGAGGATAACTCCCTTAGGTTTTCAGTTGCAAGATACGAGGCTAACTCCTTTACATCTAGCTGCGCTCCTTAACAAAGTAGAAGCGTCCAAGCTATTAATCGATAGTAAAGCTAATCTCGAAGTCCAGGCTATTTTTGGATGTACGCCACTAGCTATGGCTGTACTGAGTAGAAATAAAAACTTTAGAGCTCTTATTCCTTATTTTCCAAAGCGTTCCAGTGAAACAGCTTGCGACGCTTGTATAGCTGCCTTGCAAGAAGCAGGAGCTAATGTGGAGGAAACCAATGCCCTGGGGCTGTCGTTGGAAGCATTACAAATTATAGATGATTTTCCATTATAGATGATTTTCCATTTAAACCAAGTGATGTCTAATAAATTAACAGCTTAATTATTTACAGCAGTACCATATGTGTGGCATTAGTGTTCGACCTTTACCCTGCTGCATTTTCTGATGCAGTAGGGCATGGTGAAGCGTTGATGTATAGAGAGCTATTCAATAAGATCTATCCCCACCAAGAACATGTAATTTGTGGCTATTGGTTACCTAGTGCTAGATTTTTACCCAATTATGGTGCAAGTGGCAGCTAAAAAAGTAGAGAAAAGGCCATAATTTTTAGGAGTACTTTCATAGCCATGGACTATTATCGCTTGATATTTAGTTTTTATGATATAATTTGTGTTTTTTATATAACTTAGATTGTACTCATTAGCAGGACTTTTCATTAGCAGGACTTTGTCAATATTATCCTTAAGTTAATAGAGCAAGTACAAAAGTATACCAAAAGTTCACAAGTTTTGTTTGTCACAATTTAAATTATGTTTCCTTATGTTTACAGTTAATGTTAAGCTTTCGAAGCCCATGCCTATGGTATGGGTAAGTTTACCCCTGTTAACAATGGGGGGATACGGGGATAGCTCCCTAAGTTCACCGGGATCAAAAGCTACTGCATTCAGTGCAGCAAACACCACTCGAGTGGCTGTGCCTATAGACAAACCGTTGCTATTTTGCTTTGATTTCGGTAAAACACTCATCAAAGGATCCTTAACGGTAAATTTGAATAATTGTAGAAAGGAATTGGCATAATATGAAAATAAAAAACCTACCAAAACGATTGTTGCGTTTGTATTTCCTTCTACTCATAGGGGGATGTAGTCAGGGACATAGCCTTGAAATGAATCAATCACCTAAGAAATCGTTAAGTCACGCACTAGATAGATGGAAAGCATTACGTAGTAGCAATCCACTTTTGGCCAGCTTTATACTCCATGTTGAAAATAATAATTTCAACAAAATCCAACAATCGGTAGAGCGTGGATTAGATTGGCATCTCACACCAATCGATGCTTTAGGGACTACTGCGATTGCCTTTGCTGTGCAAAGAGGTCACACAGCAATAGTTGAGCTATTCCTTAAAGATCCGGAAACCAATCTTCAACAAATTTGTGATGAAGAGGGCAATGGTTTGCTTATGACCGCACTTATAAATGGCCACACAGATGTAGCCGTATTATTACTTAAAGAACAGGATATCAATATCAATCAATCCAATAAACGTAATCAAAACCCGCTAGGTATAGCTATAAGCAAAAATAAAATAGAAATCGTAGAAATGCTTTTAGCAAAAAAAGTAATAATTACGCGTCCATTAGAGATGTTATGGTTATGTGGCATGCATAAAAACATGGAGATAGCCTCGTTGCTACTCAATAATATCAAAAATAAAAGCGAATTACTTAATGAGCCTTTTAGGAAAGTTAGTCTCCTTGAGTTTGCTATCCATAACGCAGCTATTGAGTTTGCCAAATTGCTTAGATCTCATGGGGCAAATATCAATACCTTATCTGATAATGGTGCCACCTTACTTATGATAGCAGCCGATAATGGAAGTTTGGATATAGTCGAATGGTTGCTTAGCACTGAAGAAATTGACATAAATGCTCAAAATATGAATGGCTTAACTGCGCTTATAACGGCTGCCGAACAGGGGCATCAACCCATTGTTACCCTACTGCTACAAAAAGGAGCGGATCCAAATTTCATAGCCGGAGCCGGACTTCCTACTAAAACAGCACTCATGGTTGCTGCTGGAAGTGGTCATACAGCTATAGTGGATACACTAATTAAAAGCCCTAAAACAGCTATTGGATATATCAATAGGCATGGTAAAAATGCCCTCTATTTTGCTATAAAATTTTGGAAACCAGATATTATAGAAATGTTACTGAATGATACAGCTGTAGATTTATTTGAAGGTACCAACTGCTACCTATTGCTTACAGAATTATTCATAAGATACTACGAGACCAAGTTAAACAGCGATAAACTACTTATCCAAAAAATCTGTAACAGGTTAACAAAAACTACACTTTTAATGGAAGATCTTATCATTGATCTGATAAAAACTGCGTGCGACGATAAACACTTTTTTATCAAATCCATTGATTTCTATATCAAGCAGAAAAAAGCATCCCAAAAAGGGGTTTGCATAGCAGGAGCTTTGATAAAAGGAAGTTTCGTACCAGAAGCTTCTATAGACCTCTATAAAATTAAACCCTACGGCAGAACCCTGCTATCCTATGCTGCTGAGTATGGGAATCAAACGCTCTGCATGATGTTACTACCACACACACTGCAAAAAGACATAGATAGTAAAGACCCAAATGGAAGAACACCGCTATATTATGCTGCCATAATGGGCCATTTTCTTATTTTTAATCAGCTGATACAACTGATAGAAGAAAAGGCAGGTAGCCTTGCTAAAGAACTAAATCATCACTCTATTTTAGCTCATGTATTAACAGAGTTAACCACAAACCCTAATCACATAGGTAGCCAATGTATCGTACAAAAACTACTAAACAGTAAGGGTCAGATAGCTGTAGCGGACTTAACCAGTACGCAGTATTTAGCCTTACTGGACTTTGTCCTTTCCCGTAAAAACCAGGAATTATTACCTAAACTAAACCTACATACCCGATTAATCGATCACATCAAGGATGAAACCCATATACTAACCCTACTGAGCAAGCTTAGTGACGCTACGAAACAAGCTAGTTTTAACAAAGTGGATACAGCGGGTAGAACTTTGGTCTCACATGCAGCAGCAACTGGTTCTTTAGCGGTAGTTACTGCATTGCTGGTTGCAGCAGATACCATTAATCAAGCAGATAAGATGGGTAAAACCCCCTTGTTTTATGCCATTGAAGCAGGGCATCCAGCTGCTGTGGAACTCCTCCTTAAAAAAGGTGCTCAGGTCAACCACCGAGATAAAAAAGATGGCTCTCCTTTACTATATGCCATCAAAAGCAAAAAATACCATGTTGAGATTATGCACCAGCTCTTGGCACAAGGTGCTGACTTTACCCATTGCGATCCATCGGGACATGGTGCGTTATGGTATGCGGTAGATAAAAACTATACCGCAGTAGTAGACCTATTACTGCCTAAAATGGAAACAGAACCCCGATGCCACACCGAAATATGTATAGCCATACCTTTAGCGCAGGATCGTAACTATACAGCAATTTACGATAGGCTAGTAGAGGTTATAGCGCCTGTGCTAGAGCAAGATCATGAAGGATGGGTGGCTTATAAAAAACTACCGAAATGGAACACTAAGCCCATCATTTATAGTACCCATGCACAAAATCGGGCGCAAGAACGGGGTATAACATACCAAGCTATAGAGGAGATCATTAATAACCCAAATGCACAAAAACGTACCTCCAAGAGATCTAAGGATATTTTACAACTAGTAGTTAATGATTTATGTGTAGTAGTGGCCATAGACAAAAACAAAACCGTTGTACTTACCTCTTATTTTACCAATACCTGTAGTTAACTAACTAGTTTTCTAAAACTAGTTAGTCATACGATAGATATTGTGGTAATGTCCCGGCAATGTTTATGCAGCACCCCATAGATAGGTCATGAGTTTTTTTGATTTTTTTCGATAGTCCCTCTTCTTTTCATCAGCTATAGAGAGTCCCCATATTGCCCACATGATCACTCCACTTAACCAATAACCTATAGATTTAACCATGATTTTTTTGATTTAATTCATGAATGGAATAACATTTATATGGTCTCTATTTTTTCTTCTAAATGAGCAGAACAAGTGTAATCCTTGCAACAATCAGACAACAAGTTAGCTTTATTTTTCATTTTTTTTTGCCACTTTTTCTTGGTTTCATCACATACTAATATGCCCAATATGCCACCCATTACAATACCACCTAGCAAGTAGCTTATATTTTTACACATGATTTATGTTGGTTTTTTAGTTTAAGATTTAATACAAATAGTAACCTATACAAATTTACCTCTTTTTTTTCTATCAAGCCACTATTTTTCTATTTTTTAGTCTGCTAAATATCTAATTTGGCATATTTAGCGTATTGTTCTATAAATGCTCTACGTGGGGGTACCTCATCACCCATTAACATGGAGAAAAGATTTTCTGCTGCGAGTAGAGAGTCTATGGTTACCTGCCTTAAGCTCCGGTGATTGGGGTCCATGGTGGTATCCCATAGTTGCAATTCATTCATTTCACCTAACCCCTTATAGCGTTGTATAGATACAGCGTCAATCTTCCCATCTTTACTACTTAGTTGGGTTACAAATCCCTCTTTTTCTGACTCTGTCCAACAATAGTGCTCTTCTTTATCTCGTTTCACTAAATAAAGAGGAGGCGAAGCAATATAAAGGTATCCCCTTTCTATAATCTCCCGCATGTATCTAAAGAAGAAAGTTAAGATGAGCGTACGAATATGGCTTCCATCAACGTCAGCATCGGTCATAATTACAATTTTATGATAACGCAATTTATCTAAGTTAATGGCTTTATCGTCCTCTTCCATTCCTATGGTTACACCCAGTGCAGTAATTAAATTTCTAATTTGCTCATTATCATAAATTTTATACAACTGAGCCTTTTCTACATTTAAAATTTTTCCTTTCAAAGGAAGAATTGCCTGAAACCTTCTATTTCTACCCTGTTTCGCTGTACCTCCAGCAGAATCCCCTTCTACTAAAAATAGTTCGCACAAAGCAGGATCACTTTCAGAACAGTCCGATAACTTCCCAGGAAGGCTACTGCTACCCAATACATTCTTCCGTTGGATCATTTCACGTGCCTTCCGAGCCGCTTGGCGAGCTTGTGCAGCTATAGTCACCTTGTGAATAATAGTTTTAGCTTCTTTTGGATGCTCTTCTAGATAGTAATACAATACTTCAGCTACGCAAGTTTCTACGATGCCTTGTACTTCTGTATTGCCTAATTTCGTCTTGGTTTGACCTTCGAATTGTGGTTCTGGAACCCTTACAGAGATAACAGCTGTAAGCCCCTCTCGGAAGTCATCCCCAATGATTTCTATTTTTGATTTTTCTGCTGCTCCAGATTTGTCTGCATAGTTTTTTAAGGTACGTGTTAAGGCTCGTTTAAAGCCGGTTACATGCATCCCACCTTCTATGGTATTGATGTTATTGACATAGGAAGCTACAGTTTCGGAGTAGCCTGTGTTGTAGGTCAGCGCTACTTGCACCCATACATTATTTTTTTCACTATCTATAAGAATAGGTGCAGGTAGAATAGCTTCTTTTGTGCCATTGAGATGGACTACAAATTCTTTTAGCCCCCCTTGGGAATAAAAGCTTTTTTGGAGTGGTATACCTGCTTCGTCTTTTTCCCTTAGATCTTCTACCGTCATCTTGAGCCCGACGTTTAGGTAGGCTAGCTCTTGTAGCCTATTGGCAATGGTATCTAGATTGTAAACGGTAGTAGTAAAAATGGTCTGATCTGGCGTAAAGTGTACGGTAGTTCCATGGTTATCTGTAGTACCTACTTCTTTGACAGGATGGAGCGGAATTCCTTTTGCATAGGCTTGCTTATATACCTTACCCTCTCGGTAAATGGTGGCTTCTAAATGTTCTGAAAGTGCATTTACACAAGATAATCCCACACCGTGCAATCCTCCAGAAATTTTATAGGTATCTTTATTAAATTTTCCTCCAGCATGCAATACAGTCATCACGATTTCTAAAGCAGATTTTTGCTCTTTTGTATGCATCCCAGTAGGAATACCCCGACCATCATCCATTACGGTAATGGAATTGTCTTCATGAATGATGATATTTATCTCTGTGCAGTAACCAGCCAGAGACTCATCGATGGAGTTATCTACGATTTCCCAGACTAGATGGTGTAAGCCCCTTAGACCTATATCCCCAATGTACATGGCAGGACGTTTACGAACAGATTCTAGCCCTTCTAGAATCTGAATGTGGTCTTCTGAATAATTATTATTGGTTATTTGTGTCATGTGTATGGAACAGTAGGTTGAAACAAAATAGTCCAGCAGTTTTAATCTGTTATAAACAATTCAAATATAGTGAGTTTTTTATGACCATGTGCAATTTGTCCATGCATTTGCAGGCGGTTTTTTGTATTATAATTCCACTATAGTTATCCCCGCCATATGGTATATAGGGCTTTGTACAATCACTTTTCTCACCAAGCCATGGTCTTGTAGATAATTTCTTACCGCACTACGTAAAATACCTCCCCCCTGCCCATGAATAATTTTTAATTGATGATGTCCTAACAGTAGGGAGTGATCTATAAATTTGTCCAATGCAAGCAAGGCTTGTGCTGTATTCAAACCATGTAGGTCTAGTGTAGTATCCTGCCCATTAGATGATTTTCCCCCTTCGAAATTGATAGGCTTGGTAATTTTTTTTTGAATAGGACTACGAGGTAGTCTATCTACTTTTTCAATAGCTTTAAAGGGTAGGTATAAGAGCAGCTGATTGATCGCAATCACTACCCTACTTCTATGGAGGCGTACAACTTTTCCTATCACTCCTTGTTCTTTAATGCGTACGTAGCTACCCACAATAAATGGCATGTTAGATTCCATCGTACAAACTTAAGCTAACCACTTAAGTGGATGGCAGTGGAAGGGAAAGCGTTTCTAACGAAGCATAAATGGCGGTGTAAATTTTTATGGCCTGTTCCAGAGAAGAGGCTAAATAATAGGTTAAACTTTCTTCAAACCGTTTTTGCTCTATATTATGTAATGCTAATATTTCTTGATAAATTTGGTAACGTAACCTATTTGCGCTTGTTGAAGGAATGTGCTGGGTGGTTAACCAACTGTCTAGAAGTTCTAGATCGGTTGCAATGGCTACAAAAACAACTTCTTCTACTATAGGGGAAAGGTACCAGTTGGTGATTTTTTGTTTGAATTTACCACTAAAGAACCCTATACATAGGAACAGGGTAACGGTTAGTTTTTTTTTCATGTAGTTTGAGTTAAAATGCATCCTAAAATAGCAAAGGTAAGTAAAAAATGCTATATTCAACAGATATTAATCTAAAATAAGTTTATAGCGTGAAGTATTTAAAATATGGAAATGTTGCCTAAAAAAATTCTTTCTGTTGTTGCCACCCATACGTTTAACCTCGATAAAAGTCATCAGTATCACTTATCTATTACTATAAGTCATGGTATGGTGAAAATCTGCTGTATAGAACATGAAACCAAAAATTGTTTACTATTAGCAGCCTATGAGATGGCTTTGGATAAAAACCAGGCAAGTTATATTAAGCAGTTGGAACAAATTTATAATGAGGATTATTTTTTAATAAAAAAAAATTGGCATGCGGTTACCTTGTCTATTTCTAATCAAAAATTTACACTTGTTCCTGACTTATTGCTAAATAAAAATCAGTTGCCTATCTACATGCATGTGGCATGTGGTTTGGATGTAAAGGATGAGGTACGCTCTTTTACCCATGTGTTGGCTAAAATGTCGCTGGTATTTGCTGAAAATGCAGCTGTTTTGGATTGGTTTAAGCAACGTTATACAGATAGTAATTTTCATATTATTCATCAAGCCAGTGCCATCATAGAAGGTATGCATTTAGAACATCCTGTTATTCATAAGACCCTGTTGTTTGTCTGGCTGGATCAGCATTACCTGCATATCATAGCCCGTAATAAAGCTAATTTACTCTATTATAATGCTTTTGCTTATGAAACTTGTCATGATTTTTTAAGTCGCCTAAAGGCTGTTATGGACATCTTGGGTCTCAAGCATAATGGTTGTGATCTCCTTATAAGTGGGTTTATTGAAGCCAAGTCTTTAGCCTACCGTCAGTTGAAAAATTATATACCACAGGCTAAGTTAAAAACTAAGATTTGTTTGCTAGATCCAAAAACAAAAATTTTTAAAAAAGTAGGTAGTGCCCCTATGTTATACTTTGATGTAATCAGTAGTTTTTTTTGTCATCCTTATGTCTCTTATTCTAAGTATTGAAACGGCTACGTCCATTTGTTCCGTTGCTTTGCATCATGCTGGTGAGCTTATTGCCCATTCTTCTCTTTTAAAAAGTTGTTCACATGCAGAATATTTGATGGTAATGGTAGAAAATTTGTTAAAAATTGCTAAATTTAATAAAAAAGAGTTGGTGGCTATAGCGCTTTCTAATGGCCCAGGCTCTTACACCGGGTTGCGTATTGGTGCGGCTGTAGCTAAAGGACTGTGTTATGGGTTGGATATTCCGCTGATTGCAGTGGGTACATTGGCGGCTATGGCTCATGGAGTGAGCCCTTTTGTCGGGGTAGACACTTTGCTTTGTCCAACTATTGATGCAAGAAGGGCGGCTATTTATACCCTTATTGTCCGTACAACGGGTTATATAGAACGTCCAGCTCATGTGGCATTATTGGATGATCAGGCATACATAGCTAGTCTTCCGGATCAGGCTTTACTTTTTTTTGGAGAGGGTGCGTTGAAGTGTAAAAAATTTCTTACAGCAAGTAAGCATATTGCTTTCTTGTCAGAAGGAAAGGCTTCGGCTATAGAAGTGGGTAAGTTGGCTTTTCCTAAATTTCAAGAGAAATTGTGGGAAGACTTGGAGGGTTATACGCCATGTTATTTGAGTCAGTTTTAGAGGGTTGGTTAACCGTTTTTTCTTAAGAAAATGGGGAAAAATGCTGATTTTAATCAAAAGAGTTTGTTTTTTACAAAAAAATACCTAATATTGTTGCCATCTAACTTGTTAACATGATGTATCTATCCCTATCTAGGAAAGACTTAAAGTGTGCGTTGTGTTGGTGTTGTTGTGTGCCTACCTGTAAGTAGGCGATAAAGAAATTTAATAAATAATCTAAAATTAGTTTTTAAATAATTATGAAAAGAATAAAACAAACTTTGGCTGCAGGATTTTTAGCTTTTGCTGCGTTAAATCAAGCAAAAGCAGAAGTAAGTCCATTGAGTTATGGCGTTAAGGGTTTTGGAAGTATGTCTGGCCTAATGGGCGCAGAAGAGTTTAAAATTAATGATAAAAAGGCAAACGCTAAGCTTTTTGATTTCGGTACGCTCTGGGGTGGCGGTGGTCTTCACGGAGAATATGCATTTACTAACTACCTAGGGGTTGCGCTAGACTTGACTTATGTGATGACTGGAGGTAACTTGGTAGGAGAAAAACCACCGGTTCCGGCGACACCTCCTGCAGACCCAGCAACACCAGAGGCTAAGGCACCTACTGCTTCTATGTATTTCCATTCTATTGTTGTGCCGATTAGTCTATGTATTTACCCAATGGCTCGTGAAGAAGATGAGGGTATCCTAAAGGCATTCATAGGTGCTACTGTATCTTATTCATTCATGAAAACAGTGGAAAACGGAGACAAAAAATTAGAATTGGGGGATAAAAAAGGCGAGCTTTCTGGTTTGGATTTCGGTGCTCATCTGGGGGTAGCTTATGAGTGGGTGAATGGATTCTCTGTAGAAAGTCAATATACAATGAACTTTATGAACAGGTTTAATATAGCAGCGGACAAAAAATTAACTGCTTTTGATGGTGAGGCTGGTAGTGCTGCAGTTACTGACTTAAAAACTGCTAAAACCCATAGTGTGGTTCTTGGTATGGGTTATAACCTAGCTACTTTATTTGCTGAATAAGTATAATCTATACTAGATTTCTTATGATTATAGTGTTTGGCTTAATTGTAAGTCAGGCACTATAGTTTGTGTTAAGGCCCGTTCGTCTAGGGGTTAGGACGTCAGGTTTTCATCCTGGAAACAGGGGTTCGATTCCCCTACGGGCTACTTTTATTTTATCTCCCCTATTATCATAGGCCCTTACCTATACCTTTTGATTGCTATTTAAGTTTGCCCTATGCCTTGCGAGGCTTTTCGCTTAGCGTAGGCTTGATTGAGCAGTGGTTTAGTTAAGGGCCTATTGTTAACTATTTTTAGCAGCGAGTGCTTGAATGTAAGATAAGATATCCTCTATACCTAATTTGTCGTGAGCAGAAGCGAAAAAGATATCAGGTATCGTTGCTCCATTTTTTTCTAGCAATCTTACAAGAGCAGTATAGTGCTTTTGAGATTTAATTTTATCTTTTCTATCTGTTTTGGTAAAAATGATAGCAAAATAAACCTGATGTTCTTTTAACCAATCTATAAAAGAGAGGTCTATGGCTTGTGGAGGGATTTTAGAGTCAATAAGTAAAAAAACAACGACCAACTGCTCTCTATGCAAGAGATAGTTATGCACCATTTTTTTCCATTTTATTTTTTGAGCATGGGCCACTTGAGCCCATCCATATCCTGGAAGATCAACAAAATAGATCTTATTATTAACCAAAAAATGATTAATAAGTTGTGTTTTTCCAGGAGTTTTAGACACTTTTGCTAACTGCTTACGCTGCAGTAGCGTATTGATTAGAGAAGATTTACCTACATTAGAACGGCCAATGAAAGCAAATTCTGGCTTAGCGGTGTTAGGGCAATTTTTGTATGTAGTATTACTAGAGACGAAAAGGGAAGTTTGAATTTTCATAATATAATCTGATCATCAGGCTAATAGCTTATTTTTTATCCTTCATCAACTTAGTCAACCCTAAAAGATTATATCCAACCCTTACTGACCATTTATTCAAGCTAAACTTTCCAGACTTATCCTTTACCTTATCATCCTTTACCTTATCTTTAGGATCTTTTGTAAGATCTTTTTTTCGAACCCTTGAAAAGCTTTTTTCAAATTCAACATCAAGTAGTATACCAACAAAATCCACCCCAAAACCTAGCAATACCCCCGTCTTTTTATTCCATAGTTTCTTAAAAAATACTTTATCGGGTTGTATACCGTCCATACCATTCAAGGGTATGTCAAAAATCAGGCCAAGATGCGGACGCACCATACCGAATAGGGATACGCCTACCTCAATGGGAATAGTAATTGATTTTCTAGTATACTTTTTTATAGTATCGATTCCTTTCCATTGATCAAACCTAACCAATAGAGTGGGCTTAACATACAATATACCCACATCTAATTTAGTAAATAGACCGGCTTGATAACCAAGCATACGAACCTTTACTTTATTTTTTGTAACCTCTTCCAAGTTGACGCTGTTTAATGGAACATAAGCATATCCCATCATACCTACAGATGGCCCCAATTCAAACCCCATGGCTTTTGAACGATGGGGGGCTACACACCAAAACATAAAAAACAAGCCTATAATATATCTTTTCATCATACTTTTTATAAACATATTCAACATAATTTTATTATAGATGTAAATTTATTCACAAATCAATTGATTATCAAACTCAAGATTTATACGATGGTAGCCATCCGAACCTTTATATGGCACCACATAACTATAGAAAAACCTCAATTTTTGAAATTTCTCATAAAATTTTTCTGCCCTTCCAAACTCTATTTTGTAGTTTCCCATTGCTGTACCTAAAATAATTTTATCGTTATTTATTAGTTGTAACGTAGTAATTTGACAAGACAAAAAAGGATCCTTATAAATATAATGCAATAATTCTAATAATCTTTTATGATGTATAGATAAAGCTTTGTTTTGAATAGTTTCGGAGGCAAGTGGTATCCCATCTACTACCAATAAGCTGAGTAGCGGAAGCCCTTTCATAGCGACTAACGCGCCATTTTCATCTAGGTAATAACCGGGACCTTTAGTATCTATGATACGAGCAAGAACATACTTGGTTGCTATATCTATTTTTAAAACACCCTGTAACGTTTTAAACACCCCTACTTTTTTTATAAGCGGTTGACTTTCTAATGTTTTTTTTACCTTATAGGTGTTAATCTGCTTAAGAGACCTCCCTATTAACGATGAGTTATACATGGCATTAACCAAATCCAATACCTTGTGTTGGGTTATGAAAGACTGCCCATTATGGGCTTTAATAGTTATTTCAACTTGTTGACAGGGCAAAAAACTATATTTTTTTTCGACCTGTAGTATAGCTAACACAACACTAGCCACTGAGGATATAGTTATGATAACCTTTATAACTTGATTAGCTTTTATCATTAGTCATAGCCACCTAGTAAAAGCATACCAACCAGATGAGGAAAAGCAGCGGCAATAGGAAAGGTAAAGAAAAATGAAAGATATACTTTCCAAAAGAGGGCATCCGAATGCCTTCCTGTTCAGCTATAGCCTTCACCATAAAGTTAGGTCCATTTCCAATGTAAGTCATAGCACCAAAGAACACAGAAGCAATAGAAACCGCCTTAAGCCCAACAATAGAGTGAAGATAAACCCCTCCAGCCGCATAATTCTGTACATCGGCTAATGATGCGATACTTGCCCCTTGTGAAGCCATGCTAGCAGCTGCAAAGTTTAAATAAGTAGGTGCATTATCCAAAACAGAGGAAAAAAAACCTGTACCCCAATATAAAGTAGTAGGGGTAATAAAATGTTTACCCCATTCAGACTGTGCCAGCCCACCAATTATTTCTAATGCAGGAATCATGGTACCAAAAATACCTATAAAAATTAAACAAACTTCATGTAAAGGTTCAAAACTAAATCCATTGCATTTCAACACCTGCTTATCGGCTGTATGAAAAGAAAGTATAGCCACCACCAATAGCACACATTCCCGTACAAAAGAAATACGATGGCCACTATAAGGAATGGTAGGCATCCAGGGGAAAATAATAGGATCTAAAAAAACAGCGCCAATAATGACCAGTAACCAAATTAAATTTTTACTACCTGTAATGGAAAAAACACCCTTTTCCACCGCACTAGATCGGACCAGATGGCATTGTTTTTTATTTCTTTTATCCAAAAAATAAAAGAGCAACAAAAGAAAAGAAAGGGCTATAAGCCAAGGAAAACCATTATGCCTTAAAGTCCAACTAAAAGGAACCCCTTTTAAAAACCCTAAGAATAAGGGAGGATCACCAATAGGTGTTAATGCCCCGCCAATATTACTAACTATAAAAATAAAAAAGGCAACATGATAGACCATAATACGCTGTTTATTTAGCCTCAAATAAGGACGGATTAAAAGTAAGGAAGCTCCAGTAGTACCTATAAAGTTAGCCACTACGGCACCTATAGCAAGCAAAATGATATTAGATCGAGGAGTAGCTTTTGCATGTACCTCCACTAAAATACCAGCTGTTGCCATATATAAAGCCGTAATTAAAGAGATAAACTGTATATATTCTGCAATCGCCTCTATAGGTTTTACTGGATTATTTAGCACAAAACCATAATAAAACATAACAAATACAGCCAGCACTATAGCTATTTTAGGGTAATTTTTGTGCCAGAAAACAGGGAAAAATAGAGGCCCCGTAGCGATCATTAACAATAGTGCAACAAAGGGTATTACCAACCAGTATGGAGGAAAAGAAATTTGTAAAACGTTTTGCATAAATTCTAAACATTAAAGCTTAAGATAAACAATATAAAAAATCATTTTTAACCGAAGTAGCTACATAGCCAACCTATACAACCTTCCGCATTATTAAATTATTACAACAAAAATAAGTATATTGTTTGTCTTGTTGTAATTATCCTACTTGATCCCCCTTAAACGGGAAGCAACTTCTCTTTTTAAGATATAAGTTAAAATAATAAAAATAAATAAGAGATTTATTAATTGTTTTAAGTTTTTTTAGTTTTATTGCGCTATTTTTAGATGTATTATGATCGTTAAAACAAGAAAGTACAAAATACCAAGTAGTCTTTATATGAAACTTGGCATCCAAAATGTTTTACGCATGCAATGGTGGATTTTCCCTTTAATGGCGATTGTTGCGGGCGCAACATTTTTTATGCCTAAGATCTGGTTTATAACCACTGGTTTTTTGCTTTTTATTTGTTATTTTGCCTTTTGGCTGATTCAGTTTTATGGTTTAACCTTATTAGAGGAAAATCGTCCCATGTTTGAACGTATTTCCTATGAAATTACGAGTCAGCGTTTGATTATGTATGTAAGTACCAAACAGGGTATGCCGATACCATGGGCAGATATCATCAAGGCTTATAAAAAAGAAAAATATTTTTTATTGGTATTGTCTAAGGTTCATTTTTTTTACTTGCCTTTTAAAATCTTTAATGGGGATAACGAAATAAGCTTTTTTACAACCGTATTGAAACGAAAAGGATTATTAAAATAACAATTGGCTTCGTTTTTTTTAAGTTTTGTTTTGAACCAAAGCAATTAGGTGGTAAACTAAGGGTGACGCAACAAGCGACAATATTAAGCTGTTTTTAATTAACTATAGATATTTAATATTCGATATGGCAATTCTTGAACGTATTAGAAATAAAACGGGTAGTGTTATTTTAGTGGTAGTGGTTTTCAGTTTAGTCACTATGATGTTGGCTGAACACATAGGAAGTGCTATTTCTTATTTATCTAAGGAAAAAAAAGACTACATAGCAACTATAGATAAAGACTACATAGCAACTATAGATGGGGTAGCTATTCATGATGCAGACTACCATAAATATGTAAACAGTGGCTACAACCATTTTAGAAGCCAAGGTAAGCCGCTCACCCCAGAAAATGAAATCAGATTAAAAAATGGCGCTTGGAAGAAGGTAGTGGAAAATACCCTCTACACGAGCGAGGCAGAAAAAATAAGTATTACAGTAGGCGCTCATGAATTAATTGACTTAGTTCAGGGTGAACATATTGACCCAGCTATTACGGCAGCGTTTAAAGACCCTCAAACTGGTGATTTTGACAAACAAAAATTAATAGATTATCTCAGTAGTCTAAACAAACAAGGACAAGAGGAGTGGTGTGCCTTTGAGAAAGAATTAGGGATTCGAAGGGTTAAAGATAAAATAAATAAATTCATGGAACTAAGTAGTTTCACGACAACAGAAGAAAATAAAGTGGCGCAACATGCTAAGGAGATTTGCACGGTAGATTATCTTTATATTCCTTTTGCCTCATTCGATGATGATTTAGTAAAGCCCACTAACCAGCAGCTGACCAGGTATATGACTACCCATAAGGAAAGGTATAAGGCTAAAGAAAATAAAACCATCAAGTATATCGTTTTCCCTATTGAGCCATCTGAAAAAGACAATATCCTTTTCCAAGAGGAGTTAACGGCGCTTACTGTGGCATTTTCTACGGCAACTGACCCATACGAGTATGCTAAGCAACATACAGATGGAGATAGTTTAAACGTCACGTTAGCCTGTAAAGCCAATGAATTACCAGCCGCGCTTGCAAAGTACAGCCATACGCTTAACAAAGGGATGATTATAGGACCTGTTGCAGCAAAAGGGAGCTATAGTCTATATAAGGTTACTGATATTGTACAAGACAAGAAGGAGCATACCTATAAGATTGCGGTCATTGAAAAAAAGGCAGTAATTGGAGACTATACGCGTAATAAACTTTATGAAGAAGTAAAGCATTTTGCTAATCAAGTTAAAAACTTGACTGAGTTTGAAACATTAGCTGCCAAGCAAAATTTGTTGGTCCATAAAGAAACTGTATATCCATCTGACGAATCTATTGGCCGCCTTTCTGCTGCTCATGATATAGTAGGTTGGTTGTTTAGCACAGCTTCTGTTGGTAAAATTTCAGAAGTGTTCCATATAGGGGATGCTTACGTATTAGGGGTTCTGACTAATCACACCAAAACAGGTGATTTAGTTCCTTTAGAAACGGTGTTTCATGAAGTATATCAGAAAGTAGTTCAGGAAAAAAAAGCTAAATTTATTGTAGATAAAATTATAGCCCTGCAACTAACCTCGTTAGAGGCTATGCAAGAAGCATACAAAGATAGCCCTGCGACATTACAATTAGGACAAAAAGTTAGCTATCAAAATAATAAAGATAGCCCTATAAAAGAAGCCAAATTTTTTACAGGCTATTGTTTTGGTCTGCCTCTAAAAACTATAAGTTGCCCTATTGTAGATGAAACAGGTGTTTTTGTTGCTTATGTACATGATAAGCATGTTGATGAAACAGATGAAGCACTCAATAGCTACCTAGATGCAAAAAAACTTATCACAGAGATAGAACAGAGGATGCAAAACGACTATACCATTAAAGCGATGGAGGAGTCTGCAAAAATTACTAATCCAAGGTATAAGTTGTCATAATCGCTCCATCTATTACAATAAATTTTCTCTAGATTTCCATTTTATGGATCATAATATATCTATTTTAAAAAAGCAGTTAAATCATCCCAAACGGATTGTCATCATCACACATGTTAAACCGGATGGAGATGCACTGGGTACTTCACTAGCTTTAGCTTTTTTCCTAAAACAGCAAGGTCATGTTGTACAGGTAGTTATTCCAACAGAACACCCTAATTTTCTCTCCTGGTTACCAGGAGCTGATGCTGTAATCAACCGAGAAGATTTTACAGAAGAAACATTACTAGAACAAGTTGGAAGGATAGATTTACTCTTCTGTGTAGACTGTTCTACGGTTAAACGTTTAGGACAATTAAAGTTTCTGGTCGAGCGTTCTGATCTATTTAAAGTTATTATTGACCACCATATAGAGCCAGAAGATTTTGCAGACCTACTCTTCTGGAATGTCAAAGCTGCTGCTAGTGCGGAAATACTTTTTTCTCTTTTTGAAGCTTTAGGACAAGTAGATAGTATGCATCTAGACATGGCTACTTGTTTATATGTTGGATTGATAACAGACACTAATTCATTTAAAAATTCAAATACTACGCCAAAAACACATTATATTGCAGCAAAACTGATAGCATGTGGTGTAGATATTGTTACGACCCATAGACTTATCTATGATAATAAATCACTTAATAGATTGCATTTTTTTAGTTTTGCCATTAGCCAACGTTTAGTAGTTTTACCAGAATTTCATGCTGCTTATTTTGTCATCCAAAAAGAAGATTATAAAAGATATGACTTACAGATGGGTGATACCGAAGGGTTGGTGGATTATGCGCTCACTTTAAGGGGCATACTCTTAGGTGCTGTTTTAAAAGAGAAAGATGATGCCATTGATCTTTCTCTTCGATCCGTTGGAGATATACCTGCAAATTTAATTGCTAAAAAATATTTCCATGGTGGAGGACATAGAAATGCGGCAGGAGGGTTTTCAAAGTTAAGCTTAACAGAAACGGTAGATCTATTTGAAAAAATACTAAAAAATACGGAACTTCAACATTAATTAAAACATAACCAGATAACTTAAATGAGACGAAAAACTATTCTAACTATTTTATTCTTGCTTTTTATAGGTGCGGCTTACTATAACCACACAAATTACCGTTATTTTTATCCTTTTGCTACTACTACGTCTGGTGTTTCCTACAAAGCGATGTGCATAGGCAATGGAAGAAAACCACAAACCGGAGAGTGGATACAATTTTCTATACTCATAAAAGTAGTATCCAAGCAAGATACCCCTAATAAACCAGCTGAAACGGAAGCAAAAGAAGAAACGGAAGCAAAGGAAAAAACAGCAGAAAAAGAAGAAAAGGGTAAAAAAAAGGAGCGGATACTTATAAATTCTGCTGAGAGTCCGGAACCACTCTGTATGGAATTTGGCCCTAAGATCAGTCACAAATCTATCAAGGATATGATTGGTATGGTTGAAGAAAGACAACGCATGATTTTTAAATGCTCACCCAAACAGTATGTAGGTGAAGAGTATGAAACCCATTTAGAAAGTGTGTTGAATGCTATGGAGTTAAAAATAGATGATGAATTAATCGTAGACATTAAAATAGATAAGATTATGACTAAAGAAGAAAGAATAGCAGCGATAGAAGCTCAGCGTACAGCACAATTAGCAACAGATAAAAAAATAATCACCGAATATCTTGGTAAACATCAGATCCAAGCTACTTCAACAGATTCTGGTTTATTTTATATTGTTGATCAGCCTTCTACAGCAGTTGCTGTAACACAAAACAAGATGATAAAAGTTAACTATACTGGAAAATTACTAGATGGCACTATTTTTGACACGAGTATAGCAGAGGTTGCTAAGGCCAATAACCTTTATAATGAACAAAGGAGATATGAACCCTTCGAATTTCAAGTAGGTACAGGTCAGGTTATTCATGGCTGGGATGAAGGGTTGTTATTATTACATAAGCATGAAAAGGCTCGTTTTTTTATACCTTCTTGTTTAGCCTATGGCCCAAAAGCTATAGGGAATATTATTCCAGCAAACGCTATATTAATATTTGAAGTTGAAGTAGTGGATATTTTATAACTGCTGATATAGCGCTCACTATATATGTAAGATTGATATGCCGTTTTCAGCCTTAATTTTATCTATTATAGTTATTTTTTGCGCTCAAGCGTCTAATTGTCAACGTCATGGAGATCTTGTCAGGGTTCACTCGCTTGCTCAAGCTGTAAAAGCTCAAAAACCCAACTTAGTGGGTAAGTTGCTAAAGCAGCAAGCAGATCCAAATGAAATAGATAGCTATGGTAGTACCCCCTTGCACTGGGCTTGTTATCTTGCTAAGGATGCAGAGAGCTTGCGTTGTGTAGCATTGTTAATCGAGCATGGAGGTAATGTGAACGCAAAAGATATAGAAGGGGGGACTCCTCTATATTGGGCTATACGAAATGATTATGTTGACAAAAAAACCAAATCCTTTCCTTGTGTTGAGTTATTAATGGATAAGGGGGCAGATGTTAACGCAAAAGATAATAATGGGTTTGCTCCTCTGCATTGGGCTATAACTAAAACAGACTTATTAGCATTGCTATTAGAGCGCCATGCAGAGGTAAATATCCAAGATAATAATGGAAACACTCCTTTGCATTATGCGGTTCATGATGCGCTTAAGCGTAATGATAAGCAGACCATTAAACTACTTATGCAATACCATGTAAATCTCGGTATCAAGAACAACAAGGAAGAGACTCCATTAGATCTGGCTAAAGCTATGCGGCCTGATGATGAAATCATAACGCTTCTTTCACCTAAGGAGGAGTCCTCTACTACATAAATCCAGTATTAGGCCCCTATTAAAACAAGGTAGGTAATGGCTTATAAGGTGGTAACTTTTGAGCCCATGCATAAGACCAAGGTTCTATCTTAAAAACTTTATGCCGTGCCGTAGCTCCCCTTATGAGTTTAATGTTACTTTTTGGTATACCAAGCGTTGTAGCCAATAGCACTAAAATGGCTTCATTGGCTTTTCCATTTTCAGGAAGAGCCATGATACGCACTTGTAAAGTAGACTTTTCTGGTTCAACAATCCAATTTTCAATTTTATTTTGTCTGCTTTTAGGTTTTGCATGTACATACAAAAAATAGAATGCTGGCCACGTATCAGCCAAAAAACTTGCCATACCCCCTAAGACAAAGGCAAAGGAGACTTAGCCCGAGTTTGATAAGACTGAAACCACTTGATTTGGCCATAAACAGCTATAAAGACTAATAGAATATGTTGTATGGTAAGAATCATTGAACCTTTATCGTAACAAGCCACTGCAAAAACCAAGTAACGCAAACAAGCCAAGATCCATCTTTCTAATTTTTTATGTGACATAAACCACTTTTCTACCAAACCAAAAACAAGATAAAAAGCATCACAATAAAGCGCACGAGACAACACCCCATTGAAATATTTATACATGATTAGGACATAAAAAAATGAAGAACCGAAACCAAGTAGTATAAACAAGAAACGCATTTTATCTGTAGTTTTATCCACTTGTATAGGCGGTTTATGCTTGCTTCCCTTCCACTTTACATAGGCATACCCATTCAAAAAAATAACAACCATACTGTACAGCACCTTGCCATACAAACCTCTAAGAGAATACACATAAACGTTATGTATAAGATGGGGAAACATGAGCATTCTAGCCAAGATAGACTGACGCGCATCAAAAAGATGCGCCGTAAGAGACACCAGCAATACAATAACTTCATGAATGGTACGTTGGTGTTGTTTATAAAAACAAGTTACCATATCGAGTATACTGGCAAATGACATATCCATGAGCATAATAAACTAGTTTAATAAAAAATAATGTAGCAACTTCGTAATTGGGTGTTTCACAAAAAGCAAAAAAGGTAGAAACCCCTAAATTGAAGTTCAATATACGATAGTTAATACTTTTATCCAAAAATATACTTTGATACCACATAGTAAAATAAATCAAACAGGTGGTGGAATTTATCTACATATTCCATTTTGTAAACAAGCCTGTCACTATTGTAATTTTCACTTTAGTACCAACCTTAAACTCAAATCGTTGATGGTGGAAAGTATGCAAAAAGAACTTATGCTACACCAATCTTACTTCAATGCAAGGTCGATCACGAGCATTTATTTCGGTGGTGGTACTCCTTCTTTATTAACGGTTGCAGAAACAACTCATCTACTGAACACCATTTTTAAATACTTTGCCGTAGAGCCAGGCGTAGAAATAACGTTAGAAGCAAATCCAGATGACCTAACACTTGATAAATTAAAGGAATGGCTCCATATAGGTATCAATAGGCTAAGTATTGGCATACAATCTTTTAATGATGCCACACTCCGTTACATGCATAGAGCACACACCAGTGCAATGGCTCAAAGAAGCGTAGAGTGGGCCCGTAAGGCTGGGTTTGACAATGTTGGCATAGATCTTATCTATGGAATACCTGATGCTACTATAGTAGACTGCCAAACTGATCTAGAAAAATTATTGGCTTTAGCACCCGATCATATTTCGACCTATTGTTTAACCATCGAAAATAAAACCGTTTTTGGCCATTGGTATAAAGAAGGAAAAATACGAGAACCAGCAGAAGAACTTGTAGCAGCACAGTTTTTATTAATCATAGAGGCCTGTAAAAAACAAAACTATTTACATTATGAAATTTCAAATTTTTGCAAACCTGGCAAATACTCAAGGCACAACGCAAATTACTGGAAAAAAGGACCTTATTTAGGTATAGGCCCAAGTGCACATAGTTATAACGGTTTAGAAAGGCAGTGGAATATAGCCAATAACAGTCTATATATCAAATCAATTCGAGCTGAAAAACTGCCTTATTCATCAGAGCGACTCACCATAGCCAACCAGATCAATGAGTATATCATGACCAGCATAAGAACTTGCTGGGGGTGTGATTTCAGTTGGATTTATAATCAATATACTATTGACCTTATGGAGTTGCAAAGGACATATATAACAAATATTATACTAAAAAAGCTAGCCTATCTAGTAGAAAACAAACTTTATTTAACAAATAATGGTAAATTACTGGCTGATAGCATAGCACGTGATCTTTTTGTAGATAGATCAACGGGCGAAGGTCTTCTAGCAGTAGCGCTACCTACTTAATCAACTATACCATACTATGGATTTATAATGAAGATCTATTATAGAATTTTAAATTACGTAGGGCCTTTAAAGCAACATGCTTTAGGCTATTTTTGTGCCACTCTTTTATCCGTTGTTTTTGGGTTAGCTACCTACAGCTTAGTGATTCCTTTGCTCAATGTGCTGTTTAATCAAGAAACACTAAGTGACTTAGTATTGGAAAAACAAAACATGCCACCATGGAAGATGGGGATAGATTATTTTACACAGCGGTTTCATTACTATTTTTTAACCATCATCATAAACTATGGTAAAATAAAGGCACTCTGTTTTTTATCTTTATTGTTCACACTTTCTAACATCATCAGTAACGTTTTTCGATATATAGCTGATATGACTATGGCTAAGGTGCGTATCAATGTGGTGTATAACTTGCGTTTAATGCTCTTCAAAAAAATGGTTCACTTCCCGATAAGCTACTTTAGCGATACAAAAAAAGGAGACCTTATTGCACGGATGACTACAGATATACAAGAAATAGAGCATGCCGTAGCCGATACGTTGCGTGTCTTCTTCAAAGAGCCCACACAATTTTTTTGCTATATCATAGTACTGTGTAACCTCTCTTTAAAGTTGACATTTTTTACCTTGTTTTTTTTACCTATTGCTGGATGGATTATAGCTGAAATTATTAAAAGATTACAAAAATTAGCCCATGAAAGTCAAAAATCACTGGGCAATCTAATCAGCCTAATTGAAGAAACATTAACCAGTATCCGCATTATAAAAATTTTTAATGCACAGCAATACGTGACTCAAAAATTTCAAGCATCAAGCAGAGCATATGCGCTGACCAATACAGCTGTAGCACGCAAACAGTATCTAACCGCCCCTTTATCGTCCTCATTAGGCATTGTGGTGGTTTCTATTATCCTTGCCTACGGTGGTAACTTAATCCTCTTAGGAAGTAATGCACTAACCGCTAGTACTTTTATTGCTTACATCATTATCTGCTTTCAGACACTTATACCTATAAAAATGATTTCTACATCTATTAGTCATATTCAAAAAGGCATAGCCTCTGGAAGACGTATTTTTGACCTACTCGATACACCACTTACGCCTAAGGTAGCATTAAACAGCCTACCAAAAACCACCTTTAACCATGCAATAGTCTTTAAAAACGTTTCCTTTGGATACACTGCTCAAAGAAAGGTATTACACAACATTAGTTGTACCATTCATAAAGGAGAGACTATCGCTTTAGTAGGTGCTTCTGGTTCAGGCAAGTCTACCCTCTTAGCACTGCTATCAGGCCTTTATCAACCGAGCAGTGGCGTGATTGAGATCGATGGGTTACCTCTATCGCAGATCAGTGAAGAGACCCTCCATTGTTTAATGGGTATAGTAACACAAGAGCCTATTTTATTCCACGATACTATCTATAATAATATTACCTTTAATAGAACTACAGCTACAACATCAGCTGTACTAGAGGCCACTCAGTTGGCCTTTGCGCATGATTTTATCATGGCACTGCCTCAACAATACGAAACCATAGTGGGAACTAATGGAGACAAACTATCAGGGGGGCAAAAACAACGCATTTGTATGGCTAGGGCCCTATTACACCACCCGCCTATTTTAGTCTTAGATGAAGCAACTTCAGCCTTAGATACCGCTGCTGAGCGTAGCTTACAAGAGGGGCTACAGTCATTAATCCACCAGAGGACCTCTATTATTGTAGCACATAGGCTGAGTACAATCTGCCATGTAGACAAAATCATTGTACTAGAAGAAGGAAAAATCATAGAGCAAGGCACACATGCTAGTTTGCTGGAACAAGGAGGCGTTTATAAAAAACTGTTTTTGTTGCAACAGTAGGGTAATGTGTGTCCTACAAAAGCGCTATAAGGTCTACCAACCGATGGGCATAAGCCCCTTCGTTGTCATACCAGCTGACTACTTTTATAAAATTACCCTGAACATAGGTTAGTTTTGCATCAAAAACAGAGGAATAGGTATTACCCACTACATCTACCGATACAATAGGATCTTCTGTATACTGCAAAATATGCTTAAGTGCACCCAGAGAAGCCTCTAACATAGCTTGGTTCAAGGCTTCCTTGGTAGTCGTTTTTTTTAGTAGGGCGGTAAAGTCAACTACAGATCCATTGACAACCGGTACACGCATAGCAATCCCATCTAACCGCCCATTTAAATGAGGGATGATAAGACCTATTGCCTTAGCAGCACCCGTAGAAGTAGGAATAATAGAAACAGCGGCTGCTCTAGCCCTTCTTAAGTCTTTATGAGGCGCATCTTGCAAGGATTGGTCAGCGGTATAGGCATGAATGGTATTAACCACCCCCTGTTCTATGCCAAAACAATCATCCAATACCTTTACAATAGGTGCCAAGCAATTGGTTGTACAAGAGGCATTGGAAATTATAGTGGGTTGTTTTTGTACATCTTTTAAGATGATATCATTAATGCCAACCACAACAGTAGGAATAACAACATCTACCGCTGGTGCAGAAAGCACTACCCTTTTTGCTCCCGCTGCCAGGTGGTTACCAGCCCCCTCTTGATCTAGGAAACGCCCCGTAGCCTCAACTACGATATCTACGCCTAGCTCCTGCCAAGGCAGCATAGCGGGGTTACCTGAGCAATAGGTGTGTATAGGTCGATTGTCTACCATAATATGGGTAGCATCATAGCTAACTTTCCCCTTATACGGGCCATAGCTAGAATCATACTTAAATAAATGGGCCAACGTAGCCAAATCTGCTAAGTCATTAATAGCTACCACTTCCATATCATTACGCTCCAAGAGCACCCGCAAGGTTAAACGGCCAATGCGACCAAACCCATTAATAGCAATTTTTTTCATTATACTTTTTGCTGTAAGGCCAACAAATAACCCTGCAGCTTTAATAATAACTTTAGCTCGGAAATACTTGCTGTTCTCAATAGTGTAAGCTTATCCCCACTACCTATGGGCTTAGACGTATTGCTTAACCTAAGTGTAAGCGTTGGCTGGACCTTATACAAGGCAATCATAAGCTTCAATAAGTCATCTCCTTCTTTTTGCGTCAAATCTTTGTTATAAACTGTTAGAAAATTAGCAATATTATCATCAGGTGTGTTCCTAAATAATTCTTTTAAGGCGTCTGAGGAGCTTCGATCAGCCTCAAAACAAATAGTTCTACTCAAAAAAGCCTTTCTTTCTTTACCACTTAAAGGTAGTTTATCCCCCCAGCCATCATCCTCTTCCTTCTCTTCGTCTTTTTCTAATTCATCAGCAATGATTTTTTCTATATCTACCATAGAATCAGTCGTAGATGCGGTTTTAGTAAGATCTACAACCTCATCATCCGTAGCATCTGACGAATCTTTTGTATTGGACTCTTCTCCATCCTCATCTGGCGTCTCTGGCATCTCTGGATCTGCTTCATCTGGCGTCTTTGGCACAGGAGATGCCGGATCAGCCACGTCTTTTTTTTTCTGCTGTGGACTGGCTTGTTGTAATATCTTTGCCAGTGCATCAGGTGAAAGTTTAATAATTTGCGCTTGAGCCTTGTGATCTAAATCCTGTATTTTTTTAGGGAGTTTCTTGCGTACCAGTGCGTCAATTTTCTGTTTGGTATCGCACTGCCTCATAGCTACTTTCAGCTGATTGGCCTCCTCTTTAGGTAACGCTTTAATCAATCCCATGTAATAACGCTTAGTTTCCTCATCGCAACTATTAAAAATTCTTATGGTACTCCACCATTCATCTATACAACTTCTCCTTTCCGCTAAGCTTTTAACCTTTTCTACCTGCATTTTCAATGCAGTAGATTGATCTGCTGGAAGTAGTTCAAGCAACTTTTTATAGTTTTGCTCCCCCTCAAGTTGTAACCTGATGTATTCCCCTAGTTCTAGATCATCCACATGCCGTATATCCTGTTCTAGCTTTTTCACTGAAGCATCATCTAACATACTACTTAGCTTTCGATAGTTCTGCTGGTCTTCTTCAGACAATTTACTCAAGCTGTAATTACAGACAGGTATTAAGTCTTTACGTATACCGCAGCTTAGCCCACAACTTATCAGAAAAAAAGCGGGCATCAGTAAAAAACAGAAGGTATAGAATACAATATATGAATATCTTTTTTGATGTTGAAATGTAAACATAACCTGGTTATAACTTAAATAAAAAAACAATACCTTTGATCAAGATGTCCCTGAAATTTAATCAAGCTAACTAAAAATAAGATGAAAAACAATAAAGCTCTTAAAAAACGCAAAAGTTAACATAAATTTACCAGTAAACAGTCTTCGTTTATAACAACTTAAGGAAATCAACGCATATGCTTTTTGTTTTTCATAAAAAAATAGTATACTGCAGATGCTAAACGTAAATAAACTTATTACAACCTTTAACCACTTCCATCAGATGAAACCATATTTTTTTTATCTATCCCTAAATCGAATAGGTTTGTTGCTGACTATGTTTATGTTATGCAACAGCACACCTAGTTATGCAACATCAAATGTACCCCACAACCCTAATTTAAATAAACCCAACCAAATCGTTAACAACCCGCTGATCTGGGCTATTGAATCCAATGACCTGCCAAAGATGATAGCGTTAATACGGGATAAACAATATATCAATAGCGCAGACTTTATTGGCTATAGCCCCTTACATTATGCGGTTAAAAGAGCGAACATCGTTGCTATAAAGCTTTTAATTCAGGCCAAAGCTGTATTAGATCAAGTAAGTATCAAAAATGGCAATACGCCCCTATTATTAGCCATTGAATCTGGTCATAAAAAAGTTGCAGCACTGTTGCTAGAATCTGGTGCCAATCCAAATATAATGAATCATCAAGGCTATAATGCCTTGCATCTTGCCATTCAATATAAAAGAAAGGAGCTTGTTCAGCTATTATTAGCAACAGGGAGTTGCTGTAATACGCCTACAGGATCAGCAGAAAGCCCTTTAGTATTAGCCATTAAGGCAGAAAGTATACCCATTATCAAACTTTTATTACATCAAAAGAAAATTACTGGCAGCCAAGATCAAGAGGGGTATGGTGAATTACATTGGGCGGTAAAAACCAATGCAGCCCCTATCTTTCGACTTTTATTACAGGCTAAAAAATTCAATATAGATGGACAAACCCATAAAGGGGTAACGCCACTCCATTTGATCGTAAGCAACCCTAAAACTAAGCCTATATTATTAAGAGATCTACTCCATATTCCGTTGCTCCAGATCAATACACCGGATATTACCGGTAGTACACCCCTACATTATGCTGTGGCGGCCAACCAACTCAAAGTAGCGAACAGCTTATTAAGCTACCCTTATATAGACACCAAT
>JAIETQ010000022.1 GCA_019744995.1 Amoebophilaceae bacterium | reverse complement strand
TGGGGAACTATTAAATTCAACAAACAAAAAATACCAGCTAAAACATAAGGAGGGTTGCACTTTTTTAATTGTTGTTGAACATAAACCAATAGGTTTTTAGGTAAGAGATCTTGGAAGAAAGGGCTAGATGGAGTGAATTCATTTAAGCATTGTTCTTTCTGCCGTTCAACCTTTTTAAATCCTTTATTGATATAAAAATGGGTGCCAAAAAAGGCTATGCCATTGACCACAATACACAGTAAAGTAGTAAGGTAATCATAGTCCTCAGGTAATAACAGCTTGCAAGCCACCCAAGCAGCTATCGTAACCACCATAGCCGTATAAAAAGCTTTTTTTTCTGGCTTAAGCCCCATCATACCACTCAGTAAGGGAAACATCAACAGCGGGCCAGTAGCTGCTAGGGAATCCAGTAACAATCCAAACATATCTGTAGTATGTAAGGCAATGGCTATAGCTGCCATACCCACTAAAATGGTAGCCCCTTGTGCAATTTTTTTTTCCAGGGACAAAAATCCCATTCTGCCTGTTGTAACGTAAATAGGTTTGATAATGTCATGAACTAGCGTTAGGCCGGTAACATGAAGATGAGAATCAACAGTAGACATCACAATAGCTAACAACCCAGTAATAGCCAAGCCTTTAAGTCCAATCGGAAAAAAATCATTAATCATACGGGGCACAATTTCTTTACTATCCCCATCAGGATATAGAACCACACCTGCAAAGGCAATTAATAATACGATACCCTGAAATAGAGGATCAAAAACTGCAACTAACAGGTATTGGTTGCGTAACTGCTTTTTTGTTTTCCCCATCAATAAACGTTGAATTATGGCAGAATCAATCATGCCAGCAGGGAAAATAGTCCATAAAAAGAAGAGGGTTAAATAAAAATAAAATTTAGGATGATCGATAATCATAAATTTCTCTTGAGGGACCTGACTCAGTAAGTTAGTCATGCCTCCTACTTTATTCAATGCCATATACGCGATGAGGGGAATTCCTACAACAACCATCAAGAACTGCAGTATGTCAGTGGTGACCACCGACTTAATACCGCCATGGGCTGAGTATAGGGTTAAGATAAGGCCTCCGATCAAAATCCCACCCTTGGCATTGATACCCAGGAGTGACTCACAAATAATACCTAGTACAATAAGCTCCATACCCGCAAGAAAAATAGAGCTCAACAGCCCTAATGTACCTGCTATCACCCCACTGGCCTTACCATAGAGTTGGTTCATCATATCCCCCATGGTTATACAATTGGGAAAGTATACCGCATGAGGTACTATAAAAAAAGCCTGTGTTATATAAAGAATTATAAGTCCTAGCAACGCAACCGTCACAATAATGCCATCTGAGAATATCATAGATGCCACATTAATGATACATGCCCCCGCTAAATTAGTGGCTAAGAAGGTAAATACCAGCGAAGCGGTCCCAAACATCCTATTGCCTACCGCATATTCTCGGATGGTTTTAATGCCCCGGCCCGCTCGTAAGCCTACAATCACGGTAAGTAATAGGGAGGTATAAACAATAAGGTGATCGACACTGAAGTAATTCATAGCATTAAAATTTATAGTTTATCATCCAACCCAAATCCAATCCCCAAAAAGCATGTATAAAAAGTAATATAGGTTTTTTTTCGTAAAATGCAACCATGCGCCAGAGAGATTGCTGGAGCCCTGAAAATAAATAAACCATACCCCATGTATACAGAAAATAATTTAACCACTGAAAATACAACAGTCCTACCTAAAATAATGGTAGGGACTGATGATTTTAAAAAATTATTGTTAAATAGTGATGTATTTGTAGATAAAAGCTTGTTGATCAAAGGTTTGCTAGAAGATAGTGGCGAAATTATCCTCATCACTCGGCCTCGGCGTTGGGGTAAAACCATTAACATGGATATGGTTAGGAGATTTCTAGAAATAGAAATAGATCCACAAGGCAACCCCCTACCCCTAGAAGATCAGCAAATCGATAAATTTGCAGCACAATTACAAGCCTATTTACTCCACTCCACTAGTTATCATGACCTCAGTCTGGAGAAGGATTACCATAATTTAATGGGAGGGCTGTTAACCCCCTTAGTGAGTAGCTATACTATCCTATCTAACAAAGAGGCTGGTCTTGGTAGATGCGACCATATATTAACCCCCATAGCTGGCCGTGGCGATCATGCGATTATTATTGAATATAAAGTAGTTAAAGATAAAAAAGAGTTGGATCCTATTGCAAAAGCCGGCCTAGCACAGATTCAGGATAAGCAATACGAGGCTACCATAAAACAGCAGCCACATGTTAAAAAGATGAGCAAAATCTCTCTGGCCTTTTTTGGCAAACAAGTGGCTATTCATTATTCAATTGTGTAATGCTTGATGGCCCTGAGAACGCGTAAGCAATATGACGCTGTTTGTCTAGCTTATGCACCCCCAGCATGCGCCAGAGAGATTGCTGGAGTGTTACCCATAAGTTTTTAACTTATCTTGAATCTCTCTTAATTTGAGTAAAGCCTCTATAGGCGTCAAGTGATTGAGGTCTATGTTTTCGATACCCTCTTTGAGAACGCGTAAGAAGCTATCTGCATGCACAACTGTAGTAGGCCTATCTGGCTCCCCAGCTGGTTCAGGTATAATGGTTAATCCACTTGACTTATCCAGTTGCCCCAAGACGGCTGTGGCTCTTTCTACCACAACAAGCGGCATACCTGCCATTTTAGCTACATGAATACCAAAACTATGCGCACTACTTCCCCTAGTTAATTGATGTAAAAAGAGGATTCTTCCCTCTATTTCCTGAACCGCTACATGGTAATTTTGGACCCGAGGTAAGCTTTCTGCTAATAGATCCAATTCATGATAGTGGGTCGCAAACAATGTTTTCGCTTTATACCGGGGATGGTTGTGGAGATATTCTACCAATGCCCAAGCAATAGAAATACCATCATAGGTACTGGTACCCCTCCCGATTTCATCCATAAGCACTAGACTACGGTCACTTAGATTGTGCATAATGGTGGCAGTTTCTGTCATCTCCACCATAAAAGTAGACTCCCCCTTAGCTAGATTGTCTGAAGCCCCTACCCTAGTAAATATCTTATCTACGATACCGATGGTTGCTGCAGTAGCCGGCACAAAACTACCCATTTGAGCCATTAATACCGTTACAGCCACTTGCCGCAATAGAGCAGATTTTCCAGCCATATTAGGCCCAGTAATAACTATAATCTGTTGCTGCGTTTGATCTAATAAGACATCATTGGGTACATAGGTAGAACCCAGCGGTAAGCGTTGTTCAATAACAGGATGTCTATTCCCTTTTAAATCTAAACAAGTAGTATTATCGATGAGCGGTTTACAATAATCATGCAAACGCGCTTGCGTAGAAAACGCTAGGTAAACATCCAACTGGGCAATAATTTTAGCATTATGCTGTATCCATGGAATAAAGGCCAGTACCTCCCCTACCAGCGCCTGATAGAGGGTTTGTTCTAACCCTTGTGCCTCTTCAGCCGCCTGTAGAATATGTTCTTCATAATATTTCAATTCTTCTGTGATATACCTTTCTGCATGGGTTAAGGTTTGTTTACGTATCCAAGTGGTAGGCACCTTATCTTTATGGGCATTAGGCACCTCTAAGTAATAGCCAAATACACGGTTATAGGATATTTTTAAGGAAGGAATATGGGTAGCTTTGCTCTCTTTCTGTTGCAATTGCACCAAATAATCTTTTCCCGAGTGGATCATCTGGTTGAGTTCATCTAGTTTATCACTAACCCCTGCGTTGATGATGCCACCTTGGTGGGTAAGAATGGGTGGATTTTCTTGTAGCTTATGGTGAATGGTTGCCAGCAGCTCATGGCAGTCATGCAATGATGCACCCAACTGGGATAAACAACTAAGCTGGGTACCAACCAATGCTTGTTGTATAGGCGCTACCTGCGCCAATGACTTTTTTAAAGCAACCATCTCCCGGGGATTTACTCTACCAGCTGCTACTTTAGCAAGGAGTCGCTCGAGATCTCCTATAGGTTTAAGCTGCTGAACAAGCGCTGTTTCTAGTTCAACATCGGTTATTAAAGCTTCAACGATATCAAGCCGTGCTTGGATCAGCTCCCGATTATTGAGGGGAAATAGCAACCATTTTTTAAGCAACCGCCCCCCCATAGGGGTAATCGTCCTATCCAACACCTCAATCAAAGCGGTACCTCCTGATTGTTGTGGGACCATCAATTCCAAAGCACTAATGGTAAAGCCATCCAACCAAAGGTATTGTGTGGCCTCTAATCTTGTAATGACATTTATGTGTTGAAGTTGTTTATGTTCTGTATCGGCTAGATAACGCAAAATGACACCCGCCGCCACAATACCCATAGGGTACCCCTCGATACCAAAACCTTTTAAGGTCGTAGTAGCAAAATGTTGGTTCAACAATCCATAGGCATAGTCAAACTGAAACATCCAGTCATCTAATCCATAGGCATGCACTGCCTGGCTTGTGAATGCTTCCCATAAACTTTGTTGTTTTTTATTAAAAAGCAGTTCAGCAGGTGCAAAACTTTGTAATAATTGTTGAATATAGGTACGATCCCCTTGTGCCAAGCAAAACTCCCCAGTAGAGAGATCAAGAAAGGCAATACCCAACACTTCTTTGTTAAAGACGAGTGCTGCTAAATAATGGTTAGATTTCTGCTCTAAAACCGATTCATAAAAAGAAAGACCGGGGGTAACCAATTCGGTAACCCCTCTTTTTACAATGCCTTTGACCTGTTTAGCATCTTCTAGTTGATCACAAATGGCTACTCGATAACCTGCTTTTATTAATTTGGGGAGATAAACATCCAGTGAATGGTGGGGGAAACCCGCTAATTCAACCGAAGAGGCCGATCCATTGGCCCTTTTCGTGAGCACGATACCTAAGACCTTACTGGTTTTTACTGCATCTTCCAAAAAGGTTTCATAAAAATCGCCTACGCGAAACAACAACAAAGCGCCAGGATATTTCTCTTTAATAGAAAAATATTGTTTCATCAATGGAGTAAGTTCAGTTGGATGTGACATACTTTTAATAGAATCTATAAAAACAGCTTAAAAAAACGCATGGTCAAGTAAGCTCAATATTTGCTTAACTTCTCTTAATTGCTTACAATGCTTAAAGAGATTAGCCGTAAAGTTTATCAACCAAAATTAATTTTAAATTCAACCACATTCAAAACTATGAAAATAGCACCTTTAAAGAAACATTTCAATAGCCTATCCCTTAAAAAAATAACAACTTTTGGGTTGTTGATTATTTTACAAGCCCAGGAACAGTTTGCCAGCGGATACACACGCCCTACTAAAGACTATGAAACTTCCATTAACGGACTGAATACTTACACCTATAACCGTCTGATAAATACCGGCAATCTTAGCTTAGGACGGGGGAAGGCATTTTTGTATACCACGATAGAATTTGGCGATCGGGACCGATTAAAGAAGCTTTTAGATCGTATCAATATTGATAGAAAGGAAAATTATGCAATATAAAATTTGTTTTTCTCACAGATATTGTTTAAAATGATAAAAAGTTAACATATTCTATATAAACGATCAGCTAAATAGAAATAAACCATAGATTTAATAATTTTAACCAAAAAAAAAACAAAATCATGATACGATTCAATCTATTTTACCCTAATCGATTGTTACAGTTGGCCATTTCGATTGTACTTTCTTCATACGCGGAGAATTGTGGGTCCAAAGCCGTAAAAACGGCTAAAGCCGCTGACTTAGAGCGTTATAAAAACGCTATCAATCGTGACGGGGATATCAGTCAAATTATGTATGGCATGAAAGAGCCCCCGCTATATGCTGCAGTAAGGGAAGGAAATGCAGAAAAAGTCGGGATACTTTTAAAGAAAATTAAGGCAGATTTTACAAAGTCTGAAGAGGAGAAAAAAGACCTTAACTATCAAGACACAAACTTTCCAAATTCAGTAGATAAAGCCTCTGGTGACACTGCTTTACTTAAAGCGATAAGAAACAAACAGGAAAAGATAGCCGAGCTTTTGATCAATTGTGTACACTTCAAGAAAAGCCTTACCATAGCGAATGAGAATAATAAAACAGATACGCCATTACGGCTAGCTATTGCCAATAAACTAGACAATGCGGCAATATTGTTAATAGGTAAACTAGCTGAATCTAACCTTGGGGTATTAACTCAAGCTAAGTCAACGCAAGACCGAGAAACTCCTCTACACCTGGCAGTGAAGGTTAAAGCGCATACTATAGCCGATTGTTTAATTGATAAACTCAAAGAGGGGGATTTAAATGCAATCGATAACAAAGGTCAAACTGCCTTACATATAGCCATTCAACATAAATTGACTGAGATAGTAAAAAAATTAATTCAAAGACAAGCTACTGAATCTTTATATATAGCAGATGCTGAACAAAACACACCGCTACATATAGCCATTCAACGTAAATTCGAAACTATGGCAACAACGTTAATTGAAAAGTTAGTTAAAGCACAAGCTACTGAATCCTTATATATAGCAGATGCTGAACAAAACACACCGCTACATATAGCCATTCAACGTAAACTAACTAATGTAGCACGCCTGTTAATTGACCACATCAATGCTGCATCATTGGTGCTAGTAAACAATGACAAGAATAACAAGATGATGCCACTACATATAGCCATTGAAAAGGGCGAATATGAGGTAGTAAAACTATTGGTAAAAAAAGTGGCTGATAACTGCCGTGAAAAATTAACCACATGCGATGGTAAAGATAGAAACCCCTTACATATGGCAGCTGGTTATAATGACATAGCCTCATTCGAGTCTATATGGAACGAAGTAAGCAAGTTAGGCAACCCAACACACTATTTGATAAAAAAGGATCATCGTGATGCAACGGTATTTGCACGTGCTTATCTACCTAAAAACAGACGCTTGAATGCAAGCATACTTAGCATAGATAGCACCCTGAACACACATGGCAAGGATGATACGATGTTTGATTCCATCTTAATCCTAGTAAAAAGAGAGTTAAAGTCGGAGGATTGGAACAAAATCAGGGAAGAAATTAAGCAAGAAATAGATCATTTTGTACCTTTTAAGAACAAATCTAATGATCGGAATACTAGGTTAAAAGAATTGGTGGATAGGCCAACCATAAAATAAATTTTAAGTCTATCATTACTTATACTACCGTAAGCTACTTGTTGGTTTACGGTAGTGTAATACCTACAGGTTGGAGGCATACCACAGGCTCACTCATATCTTTACCCATAAGTCTTGATTATTACTTATATTCCTGTAAACCGCCTGCCAGCGAAGCCTTACTTTTTTTACGTTTTTGCTATTGAAATAGAAATAGTGTGAATTGCGGCTGCATTTTATTTTCTATTTAAATAAGTAAGCTTATGTCAGATAAACGGATTGAATCTCATGACAATCTCTTCAAAAATGCATTCAGCAGAAAGGATGTGATGATGGATTTTTTAGAGACGAGACTGCCGGAGGCAGTATTGGCAAAAATAGATCAAAATAGTCTTCGGTTAACCAACAAAAGTTTCGTAGGTAAAGCTAACCTACGAGGAGATAGTGATGTGGTGTTTCAAGCAAACATAGAAGGAGAGCATGGATACCTATATATACTAGCTGAACATGTGCGACACGAAGTCGCTCAATTAAAGTCCGCAACATGCGGTTAGGTTGCATTTGGACCTAATTACCACTACTCTGGTGCAGGATTGGTAACGACCCTGTACTAAGCAGAGTTGAAAGCCTAACTAAAGTAGTAATCTAGATATGAAATAGGGGCAAGGTAAAGTTAAAACTGGTTAAACGAAAGTGAATCTTCGTATGGAAAATATCGTCAACGAGTAAAGCAGATACTCTAGATAATATCTGTTATAGGGATAAAGCTGAAAAGCTTAGCTGTAGGAAGGAAGTGTTCACCTTTCGAAAAATGCCAGCTCCCCGATATAGAGAAGGTAACCAGCTTAACCTATCTTTAATGAGCGGAACGTGGTAAGCCTATTAACTAGTTTAATAGTAGTAGGTAAGAGAGGTCTTAAAAAGCAAATGGCACTGGGTTGAAAAACCACGGGAATAAATAACCGGGTGCATAGGCATACATATGCCGATCAGAAATGATGCTGACTTAAGACTGGTGATTTACCCATAGGGAAACAAATGAAGACTATGAATTAAATGGAAAAGTTAGATGCTAAGCGCAAATGTAACATTTAAAACCCATAATATAGCAACCATTAATTGTAGTCCTTTGCTTCTAAATATAGCACTCCACGGGATGGAAGATACACTTAATATAATTTATGATAAGTATGGTAGAATAAATCCCAAATCAGAATATGCTCTTGTTAAATATGCGGATGACTTTGTCATATGTGCAAAAACAAAAGAAGCGTAGTGGCATTTTTTTAACGGAACCGTGCATTAAAGAATCTCGTAGATGAGGTTATCCTCGGGTACCGCATTCCGTCTTACTAAAGCAAGTTACCTTAGCTGCAATTTCCCTGGATAGTGGTAATAAATTTCTTGCGTTTCTAACATCCTTCGTATGGCATCCAACAACTCTTTTTCTTTTGCTTGAGCAACCCCTGCAGTAAGTTCTTCCAGCGCTTGTTTCCCTGTTGTAATGGCCTCAATAATATAAGCGCGCCATACCTCCATGCCCTCGGTAACCTGTTGCCTACAGATATCACACTGATGACAAGTTAACTCCTTTTCACCAAAATAATCTAGCAATATAACTAGACGGCAAAGTCGATGATTGGTAATATAGTGTATCACCGCCTCCATTTTTTTCCGAGCAGTTTCATTTTTTTGTTGGATTTTATCAATCTTAAGCGGTAACTGAGCAGCAATGTAACGCGGGGTTAAAAAAGTAATTTGTGGATGCATCCGCTGCGGCAGGTATTCTACCACCTGTAACCGATGTAGCGTGCACAATTGTTCATATACATTTGATGGCATGCATGAGAGCTGTTGTGCTATTTTTTTCTCAATAATCATACAATAGGGTGCAAATAATGCCCCACCATAGATCCTCAACAGCCCCCTGATTAATAAATCGTACGCAGGATAAGACAGTTGGAAATCATACAATGCTTGTTTAGAAAGTAGAAAATAGATTTTAGAGGGTTGATAATAAGCTTCATTAAGCTGAATAAACCCTTCTGATTCTAATACCTTGAGCCCATAATAGGCCTCTTTTGCTTGAATGGCTGTGCTATTTTTAAAATGTTCTAAGTCAAAATCATAGGTAACAAAAGCATGTGAACCAACCGCTATTTTGTAATAATTAACCAGATGCTGATAAACCTTCTTCACTTGATCAATAGTAGGGTAACTTTCTTTCCACCGCTGCCTGAGCAAAACAATATCGTGGAGATCGTACCAGAGAATGGCATAGGCTTTATGGTTATCGCGACCAGCCCGTCCTACTTCTTGACAATAAGCTTCTAAAGAAGTCGGTAAATCTAAATGAACCACTAGCGCCACATCTGGCTTATCAATACCCATACCAAAGGCGGCTGTAGCCACGATAACACGCACTTTATTTTGACTCCATTGTTCTTGTTTATGGATCCGATCGGCTGCGGTTAGCCCCGCATGGTAAAAGGTTGCAGTTATACCTTTTGTATCTAAAAGTGTAGCTACTTTTTGGGTTCTTTTTCTGGTATTCACATAGACAATAGCTGAACCAGGGTGTTGCTTCAAAGCTCTACACAATTGCCCCTCTTTGTCCTCTGTTTTACGTACCCAGTAGACTATATTAGATCGATAAAAGGGTTGAGAAAATAGGATAGGATTGGTAAGTGCTAACCGTTCTTGCATATCGATGCTAACAGCTTTAGTAGCTGTAGCGGTAAATGCAGCGATGTTGGCTTGTGGAATGGTTGCCTTAAAATGAGCAATTTCTAAATAAGAGGGCCTAAAATCATAACCCCATTGCGAAATACAATGGGCTTCATCTACTACCAGTGTAATGATATTCATGTTGGCCGCACGTAGCTTAAACAGATCTGTCTGTAGCCGTTCGGGAGAAACATAGAGTAATTTAACAGCACCATAGATGCAGTTATCTAACCTTCGTTCAATTTCTTTACTAGACATACCTGAAAAAATAGCCTCTGCATAAATCCCTCGCTTGGCAAGTTGTGAAACTTGATCTCTCATCAGGGAAATAAGCGGGGTTACCACAAGGGTTAAACCGGTTCTACATAGTGCTGGTAATTGAAAACAAAGAGATTTTCCGCTTCCTGTGGGTAAAAAAGCCAATAGATCTTTACCTGCTAGGATATTGGTAATAATTTGCTCTTGAAAGGGCCTAAAAGAATCATACCCCCAATACTTCTGTAATAGCTCATATATTTTAGGCATGGAAAACTAAGGCTAAAAGAGTCGAATGAAGTGATTATACCTCTTTAGGCGATGTTGGCTAATGAAAGATAAGTCTTAAGTAACTTTACTTTTTCTTCATCTTTAAAATCAACTTCATCCAAAACAGCTTCCAATTTTTGAATCCCATAAGGCAGGGTTTCTTGTAGCTCTTTATAAGTTAAACTATAAGGATCATCTTTTAAACGTGCTAAAATAGTTAAACTTGCTATAATGGCGGCTTGATTTTTAGGATATGCAAACCATACGGAATGGTCTAATAGAGCCTCCTGCTCCTTGGTGATAGCCTCCCACAATTGTATCCCAGGTAAATGGTCATCTTCCTGCCATTTTCCTAAATAACTATGGATTCTTTTAACCTTCAAATGGGCGATATTATAAGGATCCTCAGTTATAAAATAAAAAAACTCTTGGTAAGAGAGTAAGGCTTTGGTCAATTTAAAATCTTCTGGTTCATTATATAGATTCCTGGCCCATTCTTTGAATTTTTCTGGGGCATCTTTATCCGCCTTTAACTGCTTACCTGCTTCTAATACCCGCTTTTCATTTGCTTCTGTAGGCGCTTTCAATAAATCACCCCAGCTATGATAATAACGGTGCAAACACTCACTTTTTGTTGTTTCTTTATTTAATAGATCTGCTCTCAAGTCTTCCCACAGCTCCTCTGGGGCTCTTTCTTTACCAGTGACCAACCATTTCGCTCTTTTTTTTTCTAGCTCTTTTCTAAAATGAGTAAGCTTATTTGGAGATTGCTCTACAAAAATAGGTTCAAATTCTTCTGCTGTATAGGTAGGCAGCTTATAAGCATTATCGGTATAGTAGCCTTTTTTTGCTTGACTCAAGTGGCTGCTATGGTCACATTGTGCACAACATAACACAGTAAAAACCCATGACAAGGAAACCCTAAAAAAATATTTTTTACTATGCATAGTATAACTTGTATGATCAATGTACTGCAAATGGCCCATAAAACCCAGCGTTCACCGCTAACATGGAGGCTATCTGGATGCTTATGGACCATTTTTTAATTACTTAGCCTGCTTTAACGGATTATAACAATAGTTAAAATCATGTGGATTAAGTCTGGCATATTCTTCTGCCTCTTTAGATAAGGTGGAACCTTCTTCAGCAGCGGTACTATTCCAATACTTTTTACCATATTTTTCCCAAGTATAATCAGCTGGATCTGGAAAAACAGCTAACGCAGAATCATCTACTCCAGCAATCACTACATCCACCCATTTAAGCTTTTTAGCATTGTCTCCATATTCTATCCAATCTCCTTTCATAGATTTTTCATACAACTTTTTGTCAAACGCTTTCAGCGATATACCCATTTTTTTGGCTACAGCGCCTCCTAAGCGCTCCCACAGTTTACGTAAACGTTCATAGTCTTCTTGCTTTGCTCTTACATTTAGCGCAAAGGAAAAACACGTAGGTTGATGGTGTAAGATCCATGCATTAGGGTAACTATAAGACTTAGTGGCCAATGTAGCAATCAGAGCGGCCATAGAAGCTGCGTAAGTTTTTACTACCACATAAACCGGTGCCTTACTGTGTTTCATAGCTTGTAAAATATTCCAACCTGCACTCACATATCCGCCCGGGGAATCTGTAATAACGAGGAATATAGGATCACTGCTATTTTTATTGTTAAAATATTGAATTTGGCTTACAATATGATCAGCCTTCCAAGGGGTAATGACCCCATCGAGCTCAACACATCGATCGGAAAGTACCAACACATTATCCTTTTTACGTAAAGGATCTTTCAAGTAAATCGGATTTTTAGGTAGGTATTTTTCACGATTGCGCATCATCTGCAAGGTGTCTACTTCTGCTTGTAGACGATTCTTTTGCTCTACTAACAAAAGTGCTTTTCCTCTTTCTAATTGTGTTTTTCTATCCAGCTGTGCAATCTGTATACTAGACTGTTCCATCTGTTTGTTGAACATAACTTGGGCCAACTCTATCTCCGCTACCAACTTTTCTTTTTTCATTTGCAACAGCTGTATGGCTTTATTATGCTCTTTTCGAGCTGCCTCGTCGTCCATTTCTTTATGCAAACGCTTGCGTTCTTTTTCGAGACGTAATCTTTCAATTTCAGCCATAATAGTTGAAAGACTTTTCTCTAAAAGCGCTCTATTTAAAGCATTCTCAGCCTCTAATTCACTTTGTCTCTTAGCGTTGCCATCCTTATTAATATCAGTAGATAGATTTTCTTCTTGATTTACAGCTTCTTTAACCGGTTTGATTTTCTGATTTTTACTAGGAACAGCTGCCTCTAGTTGGCTTAAAGAGCCTCCAAAAATGGGTAAAAAACCAGCTGAAAGTACTACTAAAGATTTATAATTCATGCGCAATATCATTTTTCTATCGTATTAATTTTCCTATTTACAACCACTTAGCTACTTACTTAGCTACTATCTAGACAAACAACAGCCTAAACGCGTTGTCTGGCTAGGACTCGAACCTAGAATCTTCTGGACCAAAACCAGACGTGTTGCCATTACACTACCAGACAATTTAACCTACCCAGGATCCAGCGCATAATTACCCTAAATATATTAATTATAATTTAATTATATATCCTTTCTGCGGCTTGATGCAAATTTTTTAAATTGAGCATAACAAGCTAAAAACTTGCTATGTTCAAAAGCGGGTGTGCCAGAAAGTGTAACTTGCCCTTTTTTAAATGAACGGGTAATACCCGCTCGCCCTAAAGCGGTCACCTGATCGCCCAATTCGAGATGGCCTGCAATACCTATTTGGCCACCTAATCGACAATAGGCTCCTATTTTGGTGGATCCAGCTATGCCTGCCTGTGCAGCAATACCGGTATGTTTGCCTATTTCTACATTGTGGGCCACCTGCACAAGGTTGTCTATTTTAGTGCCTTGACCTATGCTGGTTTGACCTATGGTAGCCGCATCTACCGTAGCATTGGCACCAATTTCCACATCATCTGCTAACACTACATTACCTATAGAAGGAATACGCTGATAACTTTGATCGGCATTGGTAAAAAAACCAAACCCTCCACTACCTATAACAGCGCCAGGATAAAGGATACATCGCCTACCAATAACGGTATAGTCTGCCACTTTAACGCCACTATACAATAGGGTATCCGAACCAATGGTCACATGATCTCCAATATAAACCTGTGGATATATTTTTACATTATCCCCTATGACCACATGATTTCCGATATAAGAAAAAGCACCCCGATAGCTATTGGCCCCTATAACCACTTGCTGCCCCATATAAGCGGGTAGTTCTACACCCACTTTAGCATCCATTCGGCTATGGTTTATTTCTTCCATAAGTAAGGCAAAACATCGATAAGGATGGGCTACGCCCATTAAAATAGCGGCTGCAGGCTGGGTGGGCCTAAAATCTTCCGGTACGAGTACGAGAGAAGCTTGGGTTTGGTATAGCTCAACGCTATATTTTGGATGGTGTAAAAAACCAATGCCACCCGGCTTACCTGCTGTTAAGGTGCACAGATGGTCCACATGGTGATCATCGAGGAGTTCATAACCACTATTGAATAACTTTCCATTAAAACGTTTTACCAGCGCTTGTATATTCCACTGCATGAAATCAACTATTAAATATAAGCGGTTAGTAGGGTATAGCTTCGATCCTGCTTAAAAATAATAAAAACAAATCAAATATCAAACGCTTAGCAACCCCACTTCGTTACATCATTTATCTATGCGCAACAAAGGTGACCACTTTTCTCAACCTTTTGCAAGAATCACTTCACAAATAGCCCTTAGCTCGCTAACCACCTGTTTTACCCCTTCACCTTCCAAGCCGTCAGCCAACAGTAGATAAAAATCTAATGTCTCTTGCGCAATATGACGCTGCTTGTCTAGCTTATGCACCCCCAACGTACGCATATTATGCAGACGGTCCGCTAGCTTAATCATAAGCGCATACTTATCTGAAGAAGCAGCTAGCTGCTCGTGGCTTTCCCCTTCGGTCAGCTTTGTCTTTTTACCCGTAGGATCTACATTGGTTACCTGTTGCACCAAATAGGCCACTTTTTGCCCATATTGGTAAGCAAGCTGTTCCAAATGCACCGGGGTATCTTCCACTACATCATGCAATAAAGCTGCCAAAATCGCATCTGGATCTTGGGTCATAGTCAACAAAATAGTAGCTACCTCCACAGGATGGGTATAAAAAGGTTCCCCTGATTTACGAAACTGCCCTTGATGGAGCTGTTTAATCATATCAATAGCCTCACGGACAATGGTAAGATCTAACAAGCAGGAAGTTTCTAATAGTCGTTGCAGTAAAGCACGCTCTAGCGCTATAGAAACAGGGGTGTCTAAAGGAACCTCCCTAGACATAGGGCCTTGATCGACTACAGCCGCCCGTATTTGCTTTACCTCTAGGGGCAACACATAGAGCCGTCCCCCTAGGGGAGTTGATTCCTGGTAGCCATAGTGCGCCTCTATCAGCTGGGTTTGATTCCGTGCGGGTAGCTCCAGTGCATTTTCAGGAACTTCTAAGGAAGTAGGGAGTGTAGTCCCTTGATAGCAAGGTTGAATGAGATCCACATCAGCTGCTTGAGTAAGTAAAAACCCCAAGGCAGGTAGCTGTCTCGTAGAACCAGGAACCGCTTGTAATTGGTAACTGAGCTGGGTATCTTGGATCGACAAGGTAAAGCCATTCGGTGCTTCCTGGAACATGGATTTGACCTGGCTAGCCAGTAATTGTACAATTTTCTTTACATCACAAGTAATGGTTTTTTGCTGGGTAAGCAGCTGGATACGTATGCGACCAGCATGCGCTGGGTCATTAATTTGGCTATTGAGTTGAGCTAAGAGATCGGTCAAAGGTATAGTGCTAATATAGAGGCGTAGGGTATCCATCGTCTGGTAAAAGCTTGCCTTGCAATAGGCAACAAAGGAGTCCAGTTGTTCTAGCCCTTTTTGTGCTAAAGGGGCGTCTGCAGCATGGCTCTTAGCCAGGCCATGTAAAGCTGCTTTGGCAAACCTCAGCGGTTCTTTTTGGATTTCCAGCTGCTTTTTTCCTAACGCTTGACACTGTAAACTGTGCAAATAGTCAGTTGCGAGTAAAGTATGACGTTGGCGGAGCTGCTGTTGTGTTTGTTCTAGCTGATGGATCTGTTTCTGTTTTCTACGGGCAAAAAATATACCTACTAACAGTGCAAAAAGCAGTTGACACATTCTTAAATTACCAGAAGTAGTGTGCCATTCCCAAGCTATAGGCCCAATATAAGGATACAACAGCAGACTAAAGCCAATGCCTAACGCCGTGAGTAGAAGGGCCATACCCCAATCTACCAATACCAGCAAGAAGGTCAATGAAATCAGTAGATGCGCCAACCAGTTACTATCTCCTCCACTGAGGATAAACATCAACATACTGGTAAAAGGTAAACAGTAGAGTAGGGTCCAATAAAATAAAGCAGGGAGGTATTTAACTTGAAAAAATGAGCTCCATTTTTCTTTAGCCATGAGTAATACAGATAATATACCCCCTACAACATGCGCCACTAACAAACATTTAGGGTGGACTTTGATCAGCTGATTTAATAGAAAATGGGGAGCTATTAAATTGAACAAGCAAAAAATACCAGCTAATACATAAGGAGGGTTGTACCCTTTTAATTGTTGTTGCACATAAACCAATAGGTTTTTAGGTAAGAGATCTTGGAAGAAAGGGCTAGATGGGGTGAATGCATTTAAGGATAGCTCCTTCTTCCGTTCAACCTTTTTAAATCCTTTATTGATATAAAAATGAGTGCCAAAGAAGCTAATGCCATTGACCACAATACAAAGTAAGGTAGTTAGGTAATCATAAGCTTCAGGTAGTAACAACCTACAAGCTACCCAAGTCCCTACTGTAACCACTGCAGCGGTATAAAATGCTTTTTTTTCTGGCTTAAGCCCCATCATTCCGCTTAATAAGGGAAACATCAATAATGGGCCAGTGGCTTCCAAAGAATCCATTAATAACCCAAACATATCGGTGGTATGTAAAGCAATGGCTATAGCGGCCATACCTACTACAATGGTAGCCCATTGTGCAAAACGTTTTTCGCGTGTTTCCGATAACACTTTTCCGCTTTTACCGCAAATGGGTTTAATAATGTCATGGACCAGCATAAGACCAGTAACATGAAGATGAGAATCAACAGTAGACATCACAATAGCTAATAACCCAGTGACAACTAATCCTTTAAGTCCAATTGGGAAAAAATCATTAATCATACGGGGCACAATCTCAGTAGGCTCACCACCAGGATAAAGTACGACCCCCGCCAAGGCAATTAATAACACCATAAACTGAAATAGCTGGTCAACAAAAGCAACCGCCAGGTATTGGTTGCGCAGTTGTTGTTTGGTTTTACCCATCAATAAACGCTGAATGATAGCAGAATCAATCATACCAGCAGGAAAAACAGTAAATAGTAAGAAGAGGTTTACATAAAAATAAAACTTAGGATGATCGATAATCACCCATTTTTCTTGCGGAACTTGACTCAGTAAGCCATTTATGCCCCCCACCTGGCTCACTGCTATATAAGCAATGATGGGAATACCCACCACTACCATCAAGAACTGCAGTACATCGGTGGTAACCACTGACTTAATGCCTCCATGGGCTGAGTATAGGGTTAACATAAAGCCCCCAACAAGAATGGCTACCTTTGCATCGATACCCAGTAGTGACTCACAAATAATACCTAGTACAATAAGTTCCATACCCGCAAGAAAAATAGAGCTCAACAGCCCCAAGGTACCTGCTATCACCCCACTAACCTTCCCGTAGAGTTGTTCCATGATATCCCCCATGGTTATACAAGTAGGAAAGTATATGGCATGAGGTACTATAAAAAACGCTAGTACTATAGAGGAAATAATAAGCCCTAGCAGTGCAACCGATATAATAATACCATCTGAAAATATAATGGATGCCACATTAATGATACTTGCCCCTGCTAAATTGGTAGCTAGATAGGTAAAAACCAGCGAGGCGGTACCAAACATCTTATTGCCAACGGCATACTCTCGGATGGTTTTAATGCCTCGCCCAGCTCGTAAGCCGACGATTAAAGTAAGTAATAATGACGTATAGACAATAAGATGATCTGTACTAAAGTAATTCATAGCCGTAAAATGTATAGTTTATAATTCAAACCCAACTCCAACCCCCAAAAAGTATGCATAAGAAATAATTTAGGTTTTTTTTTCGTAAAATACAACCAAAGCAAGGGATAGCCACAGTGACCCCAACGTTCAACGTTAGAGCCCGGTTGTCTCAACTTCTAGTATAGCCTGTTCTGCTGCAGCTTGTTCTGCACATTTTTTAGTTTTCCCCGTACCTACCCCTATCACTTTTTCATCTATAAGCACATGAGCCGTAAATTGTTTATAGTACTCATACTGTTTTTCTTCTATAATTTTAAAAACTACTTGACCATGATGCTTTTGCCCCCAATGAATGATTCTGCTTTTAAAATTGGTATCGTTTTCGATAAGTGTTTTTAAACTTATATAATTATGTATCAGCTGCTCAATAATAAATATTCTGCAATGCCCATAGCCATGATCTAGATAAAAAGCGCCAATAAGTGCTTCTAAGGCATTGCCATAAATAAATTTATGACCTGACTTTCTGATGGTATGGCTATCATAATGCAACATTTTATCTACATGAATTTTACGCGCCAAATTATTTAAAGCCTCTCTATTTACAAGCCTTGATCTTATTTCACTTAAAAACCCTTCTTCTTTTAAAGGATATTTTTTAAAAAGATATTCAGCTACAACCAACGACAATACAGCATCTCCGAGAAACTCAAGCCGTTCATTTGAAGCAGAGTTACCTTCTACTGAACTATGTTTTAAGGCTATTTGGTACAAAGAAATATTTGAGGGACTTTTACCTGAAAAAGCCTTTACAAAACAAATTAACTGTCGTGTAGCAGGATCTTTTTTGGTAAAAAAATAGTTGAAGAGTTTTAGGATTCTTCCCATTTTTTGAAAATAATAGAGGCATTATGACCACCAAAACCAAACGCATTATTTTGGGCGTATGAAACAGTCCTTTTTTCTGCCTTATTTAAAGTTAAGTTGATTCTTGAATCAATTTCTTCATCGAATACCTGATGGTTAATCGTTGGAGGGACTATTTGGTGTTGCAAAGCCATAACACAAGCAATCGACTCCACTACGCCTGCTGCACCTAACAAATGGCCCGTCATTGATTTTGTAGAACTGATGTTGAGCTTATATAGATGATCACCAAAAACTTGTTGCATGGCATTGATCTCATTGATATCTCCCAGTGGGGTACTGGTTCCATGTGCATTGATATAATCAATAAGATCTGGCGTAATTTTAGCCCGCTTTAACGCCCGCTCTAACGCTAAAACCACTCCATCGAGATCTGGTGCTGTAATATGGTAGGCGTCAGCAGACATGCCTACACCTACTATTTCAGCATAAATTTTGGCGCCTCTCTTCCGCGCGTGGGCAAAAGACTCAAGGACTAAAACAGCAGCCCCCTCTCCCATCACAAAACCATCTCTTGTTTTATCAAAAGGACGAGAAGCAGTTAGATAAGACTCATTCTGCTGAGATAAGGCTTTTAAAGCATTAAAACCTGCAATCCCTACTGGAATAATGGGTGCCTCTGAACCACCTGCTATAATAACCTCTGCATCCCCCAATGTAATCAACTGAAAACCTGCGATTAAAGCATTTAAAGAAGAAGCACAAGCCGACACCGTAGCAAAATTAGGACCTTTAAATCCATACTTAATAGATATATGGCCTGCAGGTATGTCTGGAATAATTTTTGGAATAAAAAAAGGACTTACCTTAGTGTCCATATTATGCTTATAAAAATCAAAAACAGTTTCCTCGGTTGTACCAAGCCCTCCTATACCAGCCCCCCATATTACGCCAACACGTGCTTTATCCACTGAATCGTTGAGGAGATTCGCATCACGGATCGCCTCTTCAGCAGCTACCAATGCATACTGTGCAAAAAGATCCATCCGCTTAACCTCCTTGGGGTTAAAGTAAGCATAGGCATCATATCCTTTAAGCTCACAAGCAAATTTTGTTTGATGTTTAGAGGTATCAAACCTAGTTATAGGAGCTGCGCCACTCTTACCAGCAAGTAAACCTTCCCAGTAGGCTGGAACATTAGTCCCAATAGGAGTAAGGGCACCTAGTCCTGTAATAACTATTCTAGTATCTGACATATCTGCTCGGAAAAAGAGGAAAATCTTTACTTGTTAAGTGCTTTCTCTAGATACTCCATTACATTTCCTACTGTTTGTAAAGCAGCAGCTTGCTCATCATCTATGTGCAAATTAAACTCTTTTTCTAATTCCATAACCAACTCTACTTGATCTAAAGAATCTGCACCTAAGTCATTGGAAAAATGTGCACTAGGAATTACCTCTTCAGAAGATACATTTAACTTTTCTACTATAATAGGTAGTAGTCTAACTTTTATCTCTTCACTATCCATACAATCTATATTTAATTTATATTATTTTAACCCTATTTTTCTGCTTTTTCCGCCTTCCATTTATTAAATCTTTCATCTGCTTGCTCCTGCGTAATGGCTTTTTTAAGGACACCCACTTGAAGATGCTTTCTAAACATTACCCCTTGTTTAGATAAAATACTTCTTACCGTATCAGTAGGCTGAGCCCCTTGGGAAAGCCATTTTAAAGCACTTGCTTCATCAAGCTTAATAAATGAGGGCTTGATATTAGGATTATAATTACCAATTTTTTCTATAAAACGACCATCTCGTGGAGCTCTTGCATCAGCCACAACAATATCATACTCTGCTAAATACTTTCTTCCTCTCCTAGCCAATCTTATTTTTACTGCCATAATGCTATTTTTTTAGCGAATCTCGTTCGCAATTATTATTCTCAAACTACTGTATAGAAAACCCCGCAGGGGTGCAGACTTAAACAGCTTTAACCAAAACAAAAGATCGTTTATCTTTCTTTTTTTTAAAAACAACAACTCCACTCGTCAAAGCAAATAAAGTATGATCTCTTCCTAAACCAACATTTTGACCAGGGTGATAACGAGTACCCCGCTGTCGAACCAGTATATGGCCAGCGAGCACCTGCTCACCTCCATATTTTTTAATGCCGAGCCGTTTACTTTCTGAATCTCTTCCGTTTCTAGAACTACCGGCTCCCTTCTTATGTGCCATAACCGTTACTTTACTTTATAATATCTTCAATGATAATCTTTGTATAATCCTGACGATGCCCTCGTTTTACTTTATAACCATTTCTTCGTTTTTTCTTAAAAACGATTATTTTATCTGCCTTAGCATGCTGCAACACTTTAGCGGTAACTGTTACCCCCTCTAAGGTAGGCAAACCAACAGCTACTCCTCCTGCTTCATCATCTAAAAGCAAAACCTTATCTAGGGTAAAACAAGCACCTACCTCATTGGGCAACTTGGGTGTATATACTTTTTGATCTTTACAAATTTTAAATTGCTTTCCAGCAATTTCTACAATGGCATACATAAATTCTTAACAAAAGTTAACGTTTTAAAACTAAAAATATTTTTAGCTAAATAATAGACTAACTAAATTAATATTATTTTAGATAAAAACCAAATCCATCATTTTATCCTTGTAAACCATCTGATGTAATGCCAAGGGGTTCATGAAATTGTACAAGAAGAGGATGGAGTATAAGGTCTTAATAAATCAACCACCTGCTGATGTTTAGCTCTTTTGGCAAGATCCAAGGCTGAATAACCATCTGTATCTCTTGCTTGTATATCTATCCAGTTGGTATCAAGTAACCATTTAACCACATCGACATGTCCATTTGAGGATGCCAAATGCAACGCAGTCATGCCTTTAGGACCTTTTTCATTGATTACTCCAGGACTCACTTGAACCAAATGTTTAAGCAATAACTCAACAATTGCTGTATGACCATACTTAATGGCAAGTTGCAACACAGTAAAACCGCTACTATCATCCTTCTGATTTATATATAGATAGTGGCTATTCAACAATTTATGCAGCAGTAAATGGGCTGTACTTTCAGGAAAAGGCGACTGAAAAAAAGGAAGGCTATTAGGGGGCAGCTCAAGCAAGGCACAAAAGGCATAAAACAGCATCTTGTTGTTAGTATGTAGATTTACTATATCATTATCAACAAGCAATTCAATAATAGCGCTATGTCCACCACTAATGGCACACGCCAAGGCAGATTCCAAGACGGACAAGCAAGCGTTACAACTTATTTCTGTACATGCATGCTTGCTTAGCTGGTTAATCGATAATTCAACAATTTCCTTATGCCCCTGCTTGCTGGCATAATCTATAGCAGCATAATGAGCAGCATCCCTTATGGATACATCTTCCCCTTGCGCTACTAAACATTTAACGAGGTCATATTGTACCTCCTTAGCCTTAAGTGCAAGATGTAACGATGTGTCCCCATGTTTATTCTTAATGTTAATGAATCCCATTTTATTAAAAAACGCAAATAATAAATTAATGGACACAAGCTTTACATGTTCAATATCTTTGTCATTAAATAACCTATGCAATTGGGTATTACCATCCTCATCCCGAGCATATGCATTTATGTACGATGTTTTCTGCAGACAAGCTATAGCGTCATAAATGGGATCTGGTTCTTCAAGAGCGGTAACTAATAGTAAATAATCATGTAGCATATCGTTTCATGCCCCAACGGTAGGTTCGCTTAAACAGCACTTTTTCCAATCGATCCAAAGAAGACAGGGGTTGGACTTGTTCCTTATCAGCCAGTACATCCTCCTCAACATTCAATGAGGCGGACGTACACCCCAGACTAAAAAATAAGAGCGATAGAGCGTAATTCATACGAGATAAAGGTTTAAATCATGAATGGATACTGTATAAGCCCAAGTATTTATACACTTTTTTTATTAAATGTCAGTATAAAAAATGATTTTTGCAAGCATATTAAGCAGTAAACTGCTTAATATCTATTTATTTTTAAAAGCAGAAAGAATCCACCCTCCTCCTATCACATCTGAGCCCTCATAAAAAACAGCGGCTTGTCCAGGGGTAACCGCATGTACACCTGAACCAAAAAAGACCAGCATCTGATCCTCTATTTGTTCAATAACCGCAGGAGTGCCTTGGTCATTGTACCTGACCTTAGTAAGGGCATCTATTTTTCTTCCCGCTAAGTTTTCATATTTAGATAAATTGAGCTTGTGCACATACATACCATCTCTACGCAACGCATCAAAGGTCCCTAATACTACTCGATTGTTTAGTTGGTCAATTTCAATGACATAGACAGGATAACCTAAGGCAATCTGTAAGCCTTTGCGTTGTCCAATGGTGTAAAAAGGATACCCTTGATGGTTACCCACTACTGTACCATCTTCTAAAACAAAATCTCCGCCTTGCACACGTTCCTCCAATCCGGGAACTTGCCTTTTTAGAAAACCTCGGTAGTCGTTATCGGGAATGAAACAGATTTCATAAGATTCCGATTTATGCACTAAATCTGTAAAACCTCGTGCTGTAGCAAACTCACGAATAGCAGACTTGGTAAGCCCGCCTAATGGCAATAGGGTTCTACTCAAACTCTCTTGAGAAACGCCCCACAAGGCATAAGATTGATCTTTTTTTAGATCTACTCCTTTAGAAATAACATAACGCCCTGCTTCATGTCTAACATGGGCATAATGGCCTGTAGCTAAATAGTCACAATTCAATTTATTGGCACGTTCCAGGAGGGCATCCCACTTAATATGGGTGTTGCACAATACACAAGGATTTGGGGTTCTACCGGCTAAATATTCGGTTTTAAAGTGATCAATAACATGTCGACCAAACTCCTCTCTAATGTCTACAACAATATGTGGGAAACCTAGTTCAACGGCTACATTTCGGGCATCATTAATAGAGTCTAAACTACAACAGCCGGTTTCTTTTTTTTTACCCCCACTATTGGCATAACTCCAGGTTTTCATGGTGATGCCTACAACCTCATAACCTTGCTCATGAAGCATAACAGCTGCTATAGAACTATCAATACCTCCACTCATAGCGACCAATACACGCCCTTTTTTACTCATTTAAAGTGGATTTTTAGAAAATTAGGTTGCTTCCTATATATAAAGCAAATGCTTGTTCTTTTCTATATAGGCTACCCAGTCAGCAGTAGCAGCAGCTTTAGCAGCATGATTATATTGATTTATACCATAGTTATATATGGTTCTAGGTATGGCTTTTGCACCCGCTACCAAAGCAAGTCCAGCATATTCACCAACATGCTTACCACAAGTTTCTGCAGACGTAGTCAATTCGGCATAAGATTTCCCTATACCATGCACAATACCTATGCCGATGGCACCATTTACTAAAATAGGAAGAGGAAGATACCAAGCAACTCCCAAAGCGGTTGCCGCAGTTATTGGTACACCCAACCATTTACCCGTATAAAAACCAATATTCCCACCTAACCAACCCGCAGCTTGACCCATATAGGTAGACTTTTCTTCTTCTACAGCTTCTACAGCTTCTACCACAGCCTCTTTAACACCCGACAAAGATTCAACTCCTTGTTGAAGCAACTCAGAAGAAGTTGAATATGCACTTCTTAGACTGTCCATACCCATTCCTAACTTATTGCTACTACTACCACTGCAACCAGTAAATAGAAAAAAACCTATACATAAAACAGGTTCAGTTAGCGGCTTAATTAGCCGCTCAGTTGCTTTTTTAATATAAAAAACGTTACTCATTTATTGTAAATTCGTTTTAATTGTATATAATATCGAGAACCTTCTCGAACCCTTTAGATAATTCATGATACAAAGGTACGGATTATTTGATCATTTGACAACGATGCTGAATTGTTGATTTTTTCGGCTCCATCAGCCACTTCATTATAAAAACATAGAATAATAATTATCCCTATAAAAATAGCCACATCTGCTATATTAAAAATAGGCAACACACATACGTCATACCCTCCCCAAATAGGTAACCAATCTGGCATACGCCCTGACCAAAGGTCAACATGAATCATATCAATGACTTGTCCATGCAACCATTTCATAGGGGCAACGTAGGGTGCATTTTTTAAATATACGCCATAAAAAATACTATCTATACTATTGCCAATGGCACCACCTAAAACCAACACCCATCCCCAAATCCAAGGTTTAGCAACCCGCTTCCTCCATAATTTGACAATGTAAAAAGCAATATATACAGAAACAATCATACGCACCAGGGTTATCACCAACTTTCCATACTTAAACCCCAACTGGATGCTAAAAGCCATCCCATAATTTAACACATAGGTCAACTTAAGCAGGTTACCTATAAGATGAATGGGTTTAGGCGAATCTAATTCCATATGATGATAAATCCACAACTTAGATCCTTGATCGGCAAGAATGATACAAAGAACTACTAAAAGATATTTTAATCCACGTTTCATATTAATTAACTACTATTTAATTTAAAAAATTTACCCTTTGAGGCCGTTACAAAATAGCCAATAAGCGCCAAAGAGCAAGGCGCCTCGGAGCGGAAAACCGGAGCATACGCATGTATATGAGGATTTGAGCACCGACGTAACGTCGCTATTTGGATGCTTTGGGTTATTTTGCAGTGGCCTCATTTTACCAAAGGAATTTGCACCAATAGATATAGACTATAGCCAAATGCATGGGTATCTTCTCCTAACCCCCAACCGGGAATATCAAATGGCAACACCTTACTATCTGTCATTTTTTTTGCAAATTTGTAACGAGCCGTACAACCCATAGCCACCATAGGGATCAGGTATACCTTCCCTCCTACTACCAACTCCCACCAAGAAGCTATACCTTCACCTCCGGGTGACTGCAAAGATTCAGGCGCTTCACATGATTTTTCACAAGGCTTACTTGCCTCATGGTCGCATTCAAATTTAGTGCTATTTAATTGAAAATTAAAAAAACTCTTAGCATAATCAAGCCCTATAAAGAATTGATTGTGCTGCTTAGTGAGTGATAAAAAGTTACAAGCTATCCCTAACTTAAAATAACTACCTATAGTATCTGAACAAGAACCTTGTTGTTGACGCTTATCTCGTGTAATTTGCCCCCATCCATAATCTCCATAGAACAATATATCACTAACAGGAATAGAGGCATGTAATTCATAGCTGCTACCTATTTTTTGGTACCAACCATAACCGGTCTTGGCTAGATCTACACCAAGGTACAAAACAGTCGGCCAAAGGGCATGTAACTTTCCTTTAGTATCATCTGCTTTAGCAAGAGGTTCCGTAGGGGTGACCGTGCTTTTTACAGCAAGTGGCAAAAGCAGCATAAAAAGCAGGGAGTTAATAATAGATCGTAACATGTGTTGTTTTTTCAGCTTCTTTTGTTTTAAGAGGAATAGCGCTTTCAATTTCATGACTTTTAAAAATAGGTTGCTTATCCGGTTGGGTACTGAGTACAACATGGGTAAGTATATATTTTTGTTGAAGCCCCCCTGCTTCCGGGGAAATCAGGGAAAGCGTACTTTTGTAGTGAATAGTAACCTTATGATAATAGCCTGATTGACCTTGTATTTCAACAGATACTTCATTTTCACCCGGCTTAAGCGGTATTTCTATACTTTTGGCTGGGTTTAAAGAGGAAATATTCTCCCAGGAACCTCCCCCTATACGTTTATAAAATATCATCTGGTTAAGCTTTACACTCCTTAAATCCTTAACCACAGCTGGAACTAACCCATCCATTACTGGTTTAAATGTTACATTGATCTTAGAACCATACACACTTTGCCAATTTTTAAAATCTTTACATCCTATGAGACCAACTAGTATGAGCATATATATACCTCTAATATATATACCTCTATGTATCTTAAACAAACGACTATACAACAACCCCCTCACGATTTAACTCTTTTTGTAAAAAAAATCCGGTATAGCTTGCTGATACCGATGCCACTTCTGCTGGGCTACCTTGCGCTACAATATCTCCCCCTGCTGCCCCTCCTTCTGGCCCGAGGTCGATGATATAATCTGCCATTTTTATAATATCCATATTGTGTTCTACAATGAGTACGGAATTTCCTTGATCTATCAAATTTTTTAATACCTTTTCAAGGTATAAAATATCTTGAAAATGGAGACCTGTACTGGGTTCATCTAGCACATATAAGGTATGCCCTGTGCTTTTTTTGGAGAGCTCTGCAGCCAACTTAACCCGTTGTGCTTCTCCTCCAGATAAGGTGGTAGCGTGCTGACCTAAGGTCAGGTAATCAAGCCCTACTTGCGCTAGGGTACAAAGTTTTTCAATTATAGTAGGGTGGTCTTTAAAAAAAGTAATGGCATGAGATACGGTCATATCTAATACATCTGCAATAGACTTCCCTTTATATTTTACCTCCAGCGTTTCACGACTATAACGTTTACCTTTACAACTGTCACAGGTTACATATACTTCTGGCAAAAAACCCATCTCTATACGTTGTACACCGGCTCCTTCACACGCATTACATCGGCCTCCTTTAAGGTTAAAAGAAAACCTTGCAGGCTTATAGCCTCGAATTTTAGCCTCTGGCAAGAGGGCAAAAAAGTTTCGAATATCGGTAAACATACCGGTATAGGTACTCGGATTAGAACGAGGCGTAGTGCCTATGGGCGCCTGACTGACTTCTACTACTTTATGGATGTGACTTAATCCACTGGCTTGATCATAAGCTAGCGGGACAGCAGCACTGCGATAGAGCTGTTTTTTTAGAATTGGCAGCAGGGTCTTATGAATAAGAGAAGATTTTCCACTGCCAGAAACACCAGTTATACAGACCATGCGGCCTAATGGAATGGTTAAGGTTATGTTTTTTAAATTATGTCCCCTACAGCCCGTAAGGGTCAAATAGTTATACGAATCTTTTATAGGTAGGCTGGGGGTCAAAAATCTTTTCTTATAGGTTAAAAAGTCAGCCGTAGCACTAGGTTGTTGCAAAAATTCTATTAAATTGCCTGCCGCTACCACTTCTCCTCCATAAAGACCTGCCCCAGGACCTATTTCAATAAGATAATCAGCACTTAACATGATTTCTTTATCATGTTCTACTACTAAAACAGTATTACCTATATCTCTAAGACGTTGTAAAGCAGCAATAAGACGTGCATTATCTCGTTGATGCAAACCAATACTGGGCTCGTCTAAAATATATAACACCCCTAATAGTTGATTGCCTATTTGTGTAGCCAACCGTATACGTTGTGCTTCTCCTCCAGAAAGGGTATGTACCCCCCTGTCAAGAGATAAGTAGTGTAAACCAACTTCTATAAGAAAATTAAGCCTTTTATGGATCTCCTTAAATAGATCATGGGCAATGGCTTGCTGCTTCTTGGTTAAAAAAGGAGCCACCTCGATAAGCCATTGCTGCATTTCACGCAGATTCATATGACTCAGCTCAGCGATGCTTTTGTCATGGATTTTAAAAGACCTGGCAACCTTATTGAGCCTTGTCCCGCTACAATCTGGACATGTGGCGGTATACTGAAAATCCTCTTGTTCTCCTTTTTTTCTTTCTTGCTGTTTGATAAGCGCCTGAATAATCCCTTCAAAGGGTTCTGGGAAGTCAGGAAAAATGTCAACAGAATGGGCTACTATATTCCCAAATAGTAATAAATTCAATATAGGTAAGGGTAACTCACCCATCGGATCTGTAATGGAATAGCCACAGCAAGTAAGGAGGGCTTCTATTTTTGTAAATAGCAATGTTTTTTTATAGGAACCCAATGGCAAAATAGCCCCTTTTTTAATACTTATGGTTTGATCTGGAATCATAGCCTCTACATCGACCTGGGTAACCTCTCCTACTCCACGGCAAGTAGGACATGCACCATAGGGGGTATTAAAAGAAAACAGTCTAGGTTCTGGTTCGTCATAAGCCACTCTCTGCTTGCCATCGATAAAGACCTTAGAAAAAGCATACTCTTTCTGTTGGTCATCCATGACCACTAGGGTGCCCTGCCCATATTTCATAGCCAATTGAATGGCTTGATCTACACGATCTTGATCCGCTAGCGCTATACTGATGTGGTCTATAATCAAATAGATATCATGTTTTTTATGGCGTGCTGGATTAAGCGATGCATCTAATGGAGTGATCACCCCATTAAGCCTGATTTTATGGAACCCTAAATTTATAAACTTTTGAATTAATGCTTGGTGGTGACCTTTTTTACCTTTAATTAGAGGAGCCATAAAGGTGATTGTTCTACCCAAAAATTGTTGTACCAGATGGGACAAAATATCTTCTTCGCTTTTTTTTACCCTATTATCCCCCGTATCAGCCATGCTATAGGCTATCCTAGCAAACAACAAACGCATAAAATCATAGATTTCGGTCATGGTACCTACCGTAGAACGCGCATTATAACTGGTGGTTTTTTGCTTGATGGAAATAACAGGACTTAACCCATTAATTTTATCTACTTCTGGTTTAGTTAAATTTCCTAAAAAACTACGCGCATAGCCACTAAAACTTTCTCTATACCGTCTTTGACCCTCCGCATTGATGGTATCAAAAGCTAAAGAAGACTTTCCACTACCACTCACCCCTGTAATAACCACTAATTTGTTGCGAGGAAAAGCAACATTAATATTTTTTAAATTATGGGTTCTTGCACCTAACACTTCTACATAATCTAAACCATAATGGTCTTTAGTAGCCAGCTCAGTCCTATCTATTTGTTTGCTATGCATATAAGATTACAACTTTCGGAGTAGCTTAAAGTAAAATAATGTAACATAAACCATTAGGGTTGATTAAATTAAGAGAAGAAGTAAAAAATATAGTTTATTTTACTAATTTAGTAAAATTATATGATTGCTCAAGATACGAAATATGAAAAGAAACGTTTACTTAACCCTAATCGCCCATCTGCTTATCCTCTGGCCTACTAGCTTACAGGCAGATAATATGCGAAGATCCAGTGACTCTAAATTAGATCTCAGTTCTCCTTCGGCCACCGTACAAACCCACTTTATGCTCTTAAGTCCTGGTAATAAATCTTTAAGAAACACAAAAGATTTATTCATGTATAAAGAAAATTACCCCGGAGAAAGTCGAGAAATAGCTGTTAAGTTAAAAAAACTATTAACAATATATAGCATTAATATTAACACTATAGATACGAATCCTAACTACATAGATCCGGTAGTTAACGAGTATCGATATATTTTATCTAAAAGACTACCCCTTGTTTATTTAGTAAAGCAAGGAGATGCATGGAAATATAGTGAAGATACGGTTATTTTTATCAGTGAATATCAAGATTCTTTTAAGCTAGATGAACTCTTGTATAATTTTTTACCTAAAGAATTTTGTAAACAAAAAATTTTAGACGTTTTTATTTGGCAATATATTGTATTTTTCAGTCTATTCATTATTATTTGGGTGATCAATAAAATCATGCCTTATTTTTTCAAGTATGTATTATACCGGTTTATAAATGCTTCACAGAGAAAACAATTCAATATAGAACGTCTATTACTTACTTTAGTAGACGCCCTGCTTATAAAATTAGTATTTCCTATGTTACAACTCTCTGGATGGGAGGTTTTTATAAATCGGATACTAGAATCTTTAATTTCGTTTTTGCTTATGTACTTTAATTACGAGTGTATAGGTATTGTACAATACAAAATAAAATCGTCTAACCTACATAGTAAATTTACCATGCATGTTTTACCTATTTATAGCATGTTAGCCAAAATTATTGTTATTGTATATGGGTTAATAAAAACGGCTGATAATTTTGGGATTGGCACAGATTCATTGGTAAAAATCCTTTCTTTTAGTACACTTGGTCTAGGTTTAGCCGCGCAAGATACGATTAAAAACCTATTTGGATCCTTAATGATTGTGATGAATAGACCTTTTGAGATAGGAGACGATATTGCCTCTGGAACCATTCGTGGTCGGGTTGAAGATATTGGATTACGTGCTACTTTACTTCGTACCAAGGAGGGATCTTTGGTTTACATACCTAATGCAAAACTAGTAGATACTGCTATTGATAATTTTGGAAAAAGAAATCTAAGAATGATACAACTGGAAATACCCTTGAACTATACCACCTCCTTAGATGTGTTATCAAAATTTGTAAGAGGTTTAAGAGCCATTACTAAACGTCAATCCTGTGTAATACAAGAAAAAACAGAATTACATTTTGATGACATGAAAAAAGATGGATTTATCATCCTATTAAGACTTTATTTGGATAGTGCTGAAGCAAAAGTAGAAAGACAGTGTAAACATAGCACCATTGGACTTATCTTGCAAATGGCTCACTACCTGGAACTCCGTATAGGAAAAATTAAAAATGTCGCACATATAAAAGAACCTAACGATTTAGAAGAGCAGGTGGTAACTAAAGCAGATATCGAAAAACTACTCGAAGAAGCCACGAAAGAAGAGGGATAATCGGCTTAGTTTGACTTGTACTTCCAATGTGCCGCATTGCCAAATTCTGCTATATGATCCATGCGTTCGGTACGAATTTGAACTTCAAAAGGTTGGTTATCTTTAGTTAACAGGGTAATATGTAGTGATTCATAGCCACTGGGTTTAGGGACACTAATCCAATCTCTCATAATCGCATAAATAGGTTCATAGCGTTTACTTAGAATAGAAAAGACTTTCCAACAAGCTGTCTTTTCTTCCTCTATAGTTTTATCCTTGGTACCAGTTATAATGATTCTAATGGCAGAAAGGTCATATATTTTGTCGAAGTTTACATTCAGTTTTTGAATTTTATTCCAAATAGAATAGACGCATTTGATGCGATTTTTAATGAAAAAATTTATGCCATGCACTTTCATAATTTCCCCAATCTCTTCAACAATCCGATCTAACTTTCTTTTTCTTTCTATTTTTGTTGCACCAATTTTTGCAGTTATATAGTAGTAGCTTAAGGTATCCACATGCTTTAACCAAAAATCCGATAACTTGGTTTGTACATCATACAAGCAAAGTCTATGGGATATGGGTATATAAAAACATTTAAGATGTAGTAAAATTTGGGAACTGGATACCCTACTTTTCGCTTCTTCTTCTTCTGGTTCTAAAACCAATCCGCTACAATATATCCGTATAAAATCAGCAACTTGTAATAAAATGGCTAAAACATGGGGAGATGTGATATCTGGATGATGGGGATAGTTCTGAATGGTATCATTTTGAATCTTATAATCCTTTAGCATAGCAAGTTCTTCCAATATGGCTACTACGCTTACATCAAAAAGTTGTTCGATTTCTATTTTGCTCATAAGATCCGCTAAAAAAATAGGGTATAAAATAGCTGCAATAACCGTAGAAATACCTAAACACATTTCTGAAGCGGCAATCATAGCTACTTCTAGTGATGCCTGGGTAGAACGTATCAAATTATAAGTAACCGATTGTACTTCAAACTTTTTTGCCAACGATAGGGCAGTATTGATAATAGGATATGTTTTTTGGGGTTCTTCCTGTTTACTTTTTGCATTCCTGTTTAAAATCATTACAAGTTCGTTCAAATTCCAGGCATCTATGTTTAAAAACTTTCTTTTTTTCATTCATTACGTCAGTTAAATCTTTCCGAACCAGTTTAGTTACTTTTTGTTCCATAAAGATAATTTTTTTCGACTAAAAACTTGCTATTAGATCTAGCTAAAACAACCTTGATCAAGGCAAGAAACAACTTATGCGGATCAAATACCCTTGATTTTAGTTCTGGATGAAATTGAACACCGATAAAGTAAGGGTGATCCTGTAACTCAACTATCTCAATTCGATCATCATCTAGCGTATAACCACTAAATACCATACCAGCTGCTTCAAATGATTGCCTAAATAAAGCATTAAATCCATACCTATGTCTATACCTTTTGAAAATTTCTGTCTGCTGATAAATAGCGTAAGCCATGCTATCCTTCTTTAGGGTACATGGATAACTACCCAATCGCATGGTTCCACCTAGGCGGCCATGTACTTTTCCCATACAAATTGATCCATGTTTTCTACCGTTATTTTATGGTGCTTAGCTAGATGGTGGGTAAGGCTAGTAGAAAAATTTAGCCCTATGGTTTTCCGGTTTTCCGCGTCACTAAATAACTCCATGGGGAAATTATTATATACTCCTCCATCAACCTTAATAATATTACCTTCTTTGACTACACCAAACAATATAGGAACAGAAGTAGAAATGCGCACAGCTCTAGAAATAACCATATGAGGGGTATTTTCAACGTTATAAACTTCACTTTTATGCTCACTAAAATTGGAACCTGTTATATGCAGCAGCCCCATGGTGGGATTATTATGTAAATCAGCAAATGTAGCCTGCTTTTTTCCTAGTTTTTTGGCAATAATCCCTTCTATCCAATTTTCTAAAAAATGGCCACTATTTAGACCAAAATTTCCTCGTTCATTACGAATCAACTTATATATATCCTTGATATCTTCATAGATACCTGTTATGCTAAATGTATCAAAATTAAGCGTATAAATACCTTGATCCGCTAGTTTTTTAAAATCTAAATCAAGCATGATTTCTTTTATTTCAGTAGTCGTATAGCGTAATGCACTAAAGATTGCTAGAATAGAACCTACCGATGTACCTATAAATTGCTTAATAGCATGAAGTGATTGTACTTTTTCATCGATTGCTTCTAAGGAACCTATAAAGGCAGCGCCTAATACGCCCCCTCCCGCAAATACTAAATTTTCTATATGGTTTTTCATAAAATAAGTAAAAATAATTCCTCTTAAATAATTGTAAATAATTGTAAATAATTAAATGCTAAATGGTTTGGCCAAACCAACTATTGGGAATAATATAAGCCACCATAGACAACTGGTGCTCCTATTACAGGTTAAATCATATTCAATATATAAAAAATAAACCAAAATAATCAGTCCCAGTAAGTAGGCTCTATGTAAGATATATTAGTTTAAAACATTTATTTTTAAGTAATTTAATGGTATTTTGTAGAAAATGTAGCCGATCCTATCTAATTACCTCTTTCATTGCAAGTTTATATGCCTAAACCTAAAACAAAACAAAAAGTCAAGAAAAACAGAACGTTACTAGACTATAGACCACGTATTCTAACCATCTTACAACAAGATCCAAAGATTACGTATACCCGACAACAGCTCTATGCTGCTTTACAGCTTAAGAAAAAAACAGAACAAGCCCGTGTAAAAGAAAGCTTACTGCAGCTCTTAAAAGAGGGAATCATTCATAAAACAAGCAAAGACCGCTACCTATATCCTAGCCCCCCTACTTACTTAATAGGTCATATAGATTATGTGCGCGCTGAATATGCTTATATGGTTGTTCCAGGCCAGGCTAAAGATGTACTGGTATGGCAAAAAAACCTAGCAGGTGCTTTACATAACGATTTAGTAAAAGTACAGCTACTACCGACAAGGGGCTTCAAACGGCTCGAAGGTGTAGTGGTAGAAATTCTAGAACGCAATAAAGCACCCATGATTGGCTTGGTCATTGCTGCTGGTAATCAACCAAAAGTTATTATAGAACAAAAACATCTCTCTTTTGAAGTCCTTATTGAAGGACAAGCTATAGCAAACCTAGCGGTCAATGATAAGGTTATTATTGCACTAACTTCTTTTCCCGGTGAACAGCAACAATTAAAAGGTAAGATAGTCCAACACCTAGGCCCCGCTGGTATACATGAAGTGGAAATACATGCCATTATGGCCGAGTTTGATTTAAAGGATACCTTTCCGGATCAGGTGATTGAAAGCATGCAATCTATTGCTCAAACGATTACCAATGAGGAAATAGCTAGAAGAAAAGACCTACGCCATATACCCACCTTTACCATAGATCCTGCAGATGCACAAGATTTTGATGATGCACTCTCTTATCAAAGATTAGACAATGGGGGCCATCAAGTAGGTATTCATATTGCAGATGTAAGCCATTACATTTTGCCTGCCACTTTATTGGATGATGAGGCTTATGCGCGCAACACCTCTGTCTACTTAGTAGATCGCTGTATTCCTATGTTACCTGAATTACTCTCTAATGACCTCTGTTCTTTACGTCCAGATAAAGATAAATTGACCTTTTCCGCTGTTTTTGAATTGGATGAATCGGGTAAAGTGCAAAATAGATGGTTTGGAGAAACGGTTATCCATTCCAATAAACGGTTTTCTTATGAAGAAGCACAAGCCATTATAGATGCAAAAAATGGTGATTTTTATCAAGAACTTACCCAAGTCAATAGTTTAGCTAAACAGCTGCGTACCGCACGTATTAAGCAAGGAGCCATAAATTTTGAAACCAGAGAATTGCTCTTTGAGTTAGATGAAGAAGGCAAGCCTCTCCAACTTATACCTAAAGTACGTAAGGATACCCATAAATTGATTGAAGAATTTATGTTGTTAGCCAATAAAGAAGTAGCCAGCTATGTAGCCCATATGAAGCAAACAAAAGAGGATCCCACACCTACTTTTATTTACAGAACACATGATGATCCTGATCCAGAAAAACTCAATGATTTTTTTGCATTTGTAAAACAGCTGGGATACAAGATTAATGTGGGTGAAGGGCCGATCTTTAAAGCCATGCATCATTTAGAACAAGCCATCCAAGGCACACAAGAAGAGTCTATGATACAATCCTTAGCCATTCGTGCTATGGCAAAAGCACTCTACACTACGGAGCCTAAACCGCATTTTGCGCTAGCTTTTCGCCATTATAGCCATTTTACCTCGCCTATTAGGAGGTATCCTGACTTGCTGGTACACCGCTTATTGAAACAATATCTACAAGGGATAAAAACGTACAACAGCGCATCTTATGAAAAAAAATGTCAACATGCTGTTGAAAGAGAACGTGTTGCTATGCAAGCAGAAAGGGCTTCTATAAAGTACAAACAAGTAGAGTTTATAAAAAATCTAGGCGATCAACTATTTGAAGGAACCATCAGTGGTATCACAGAGTGGAATATCTATGTGGAAATTATTGCTAATGGATGTGAAGGAATGATTCGACTATCCGACCTTACCGATGATCAATATAGCTTAGAAGAAAATAAATTTCAACTTACTGGGAAGCATACCAAAAAAAGCTACCGCATAGGAGATCTGATAAAAGTTAAAGTCAAAAGCTGTGACTTAAACAAACGGTTGATTAATTTTATATTGGTTTAAAAAACTAAAAACCAGCACTAAACTTTAATTATTTTTTGTTATGTTCGTGTGCATTATTGTTTATTATCTCTTGCTATTTTATTACATGTAAAACATCTATTAACCCGTTCAATTTTAGGCTTATGTAGAACACATTACGCACCTACTTCGCTGTTATGTCAGTACTTTTTTTACTGAATGCCAATACTTGTTTAGCTTCTGATAAACAAAAAAACAGCACACCAAAAGCGCTTAATCCTAGCACAACTATAGCTACTGATCTACAAAAAAATCCAGCAAGCAATCAGCAATTTACGCCTATAGATAATGCCACACCACCTCCTGCTGTCATTTGTAATAGGTCTAAAGAGGCAGCTTCTACACCTAAAAACAAAAACTCTAAAGAGGTTCTTAAACCAAACCCTAAGCCAGAGGTTGGAGAAAACCCTAAACCTAAACCAGAGCCAGATCCTAAACCAGAGGATACTGAACCCAACAATCAGGTTATCAGTGATATTTTAGACCAGTTAGATCCTAATACCAAAAACCTACCTATGCTTATCACAATTTTTCAAACAAACTAGTGTAAATAGGGAAAAATTAGTTGATAACCCTTTTATATTGCTACTTAAAACAGGAACATTCCCAGCAGTACCAATATTTTATAAGCAATTTCCTGTATTTAAACGTTTTAGATGTGTTAGTATCTCATTTGCTGTGATACGGGCAAAAATGTATATTGTTACGTCTTTTGGGCTAATCTATTTAATAGATTCTTTTGGTAATTGGGGCATAATAATATTATTTGTACCTTTCCTTGTGGCATATGGATTTGGTCTGCGTCATTTTGCAATGTTGGAAAAGTTACGCAATGATTAGTATATGTTTAAATTTGCAATTACAAAACTTCTAGTTCGTTGGTATTATGTTCTCTACATTCAGCATATTTACAATTTACATACTTTGCTTCCCAATCATTAATATTTTCCATTTTAATATCCACCATATTATTTTAATTATAAAGTATACTAAACTAAAAATTAAAATACTAGCAAATAATTTATTAAAGTTACAACCCCGTATTTTGTTTTCTCAAGTTGCTATAAAACTTTAATGCCATATTAAGATCGTGATATTGTTACAACTAGAAATTTGTTATTTCAACTTAAATCTATAATTATTTTTCTTATATCACTTAGTGCAGCGATAAAATATTATATACTTAAATATATTAACACAAAATATTGAAAAAATATGAGCCATCAGAAGTCATTTGCAAACTTATGTTACATCCTCAGCTAACCTTGATTTATCTCATCCGGAGAAATATAATTTTAATTATTCGATAAGTGGTAATGAATCAATTGCCCCAATTAGAATTTTTGATGATGGAGTGTATACTTACTTACAATTTAGAGATAAAAATGCTGAGTTACCAGCTATTTTTGCAGTTGATGAAGCTCTTAGAAAATCGATGGTAAATTATCGACTTGCTCAAGATAATGCTAATATGGTGATTATTGAACAGGTATTTCACAAATTGTCAATACGTCATGGCAAAAAAATAGTATGCGTGTTTAATGAAGCATTTAAACCGTATTAAGCTTTAGAACTAACCCTACAACTGTTGAAAGTTAGAAGGTAAAGCGGGTTTTAGATAGGTTTTCTGTCATTGCGAGACCACGCAAGTAGGTCGTGGCAGTCCATCTTTGGTTACTTTTATGGATTGCCGCGTCGCCGCTTTTAGCGGCTCCTCGCAATGACGACTTGAGAACGTGAGGTTCCAACTGTTGAAAGTTAGAAGATATATTTTTTAAGGTAATTACTAATGTTGGAAACATCGCACATATTACAAGAATATTTGCCTATAGTGGTATTTTTTGCTATAGCATCAGTTTTGTCGTTGATAATAGTTACATTACCGAGGCTTTTGAGTCCTCGGAAATATAATAAGGCTAAGCTGGATAGTTATGAATGCGGATTTGACCCTTTCGGTGATGCTAGGAGCAAATTTGATGTACGTTTTTACCTAGTAGCTATTTTATTTATTATTTTTGATTTAGAAGTAACTTTTTTGATACCATGGGCTATTACGCTTGGGAAAATTGGTAAATTTGGTTTTTTTTCAATGATGTTTTGCTTATTTGTACTTACTGTTGGTTTTATATATGAATGGAAAAAAGGAGCATTAGATTGGGAGTAATTACATGAAAGCAGAAATAGATTTATATGATCAAGACAAGCTACTTGCAGAAGAAATCTAAAATCGAGGATTCTTGATAACTAAACTTGATGATTTGCTAGGCTGGGCTAGAGCTAATTCACTTTGGCCTATGAGCTTTGGTCTTGCCTGCTGTGCAGTAGAAATGATGCAAGCTGCTTCCAGCCGTTATGATATGGATCGTTTTGGTATGTTGTTTAGACCAAGCCCCCGTCAATCTGATTTAATGATAGTTGCAGGAACCTTAACCAATAAGATGGCTCCGGCTCTTAGAAAAGTTTATGACCAGATGACTGAACCTAAATGGGTTCTATCAATGGGAAGCTGTGCCAATGGTGGTGGCTATTATCATTATTCCTACTCAGTAGTGCGTGGCTGTGATCAAATAGTACCAGTAGACGTATATGTACCAGGTTGTCCTCCGACGGCTGAGGCTTTGATTTATGGCTTAATGCAATTACAAAGGAAAATTAAAAGAACTACTAGATTTAAGAGTGCTAGTGTATAATATGGAAGAGATTATTGATAAATTGATAAAAAATCAAGAGCTTGAAATAGCTGTGTTACCTGTACAGTCAAATGGTTCAAATATACATTTTGCTGCTTATAAATCTACTATAGAAAGCTTGTTGCCATTTTTATCGTCAATTAAGCAATCTGAGAATTTACGTTTTACCGTGTTGACAGATTTATTTGCTGCTGATTTTTTAGACCGTTTGAAACGGTTTGAAGTAGTGTATAATTTACTAAGTCTTAAATTAAATAAACGTATACTAGTCAAAGTTGAGGTTGGAGAAAATGACATAATTCCTTCAATTACCAAAATCTTTAGTGCTGCCTGCTGGTATGAGCGTGAAGCATATGATATGTTTGGGGTAAATTTTGCTGGGAGCCATGATATTCGCCGCATTCTAACAGACTATGATTTTGTTGGTCATCCTCTTAGAAAAGATTTCCCATTAACTGGGTATGTACAAGTTAAATATGATGAAACTCTAGCAAAAGTAGTATATGAGCCAGTTAAACTTGATCAGCCATATAGAGAATTTGATTTTTCCTCAAGTTGGAAAGGAGCTAGTTATATATTACCTGGGGATGAGAAAGCAAATAAACGTATTTTATAACAGCAATACTTATAACAAATATCACCCTTACCCAACTTAGTGTCACCCCTGCGTAAGCAGGGGTCTTAGATTCCCGCCTACGCGGGAATGACAAAGGGAAGAAGCGGGAATGCCAAGGGAGTCAATGTCATATATCGTAATATATCATAAAAATTAACTACACTAATAGATATATGCAAATTATTTAAAAAATTGTCAGATATAATCATCAGCTTTTATTGTTGCCTGAGCTGCGGCAACCCTTGCTATAGGGATGCGGTATGGTGAACATGATACATAATGCAAACCAACTCTATAAAAGAACTCTATAGAATGAGGATTACCAGCATGCTCTCCGCATACGCCAAGTTTTAATGTAGGGTTGCTCTTTAAACCACGTTTTATAGCAATTTTTATTAACTCCCCTACCCCTTCCTGATCTAATTTACTAAAAGGATCAAATGCAAAGATTTTTTTCTCCAAATAATCCGGGAAAAATGAGGCTACATCATCTCGAGAAATGCCGTATGTTGTTTGGGTCAAATCATTAGTACCAAAACTAAAATAATCTAGCTCTTCAGCAATCTCTCCAGCTTTTAAAGCTGCTCTTGGTAGCTCAATCATCGTACCAAGAGTAAAATCAAACTTGCATTTGTTAATATCTTCCATGTTAGTAATAACATCTTGTATGTGTATTTTTAAGATTTTCAGTTCATTAACATCACTAATTAAAGGAATCATTAACTCCAGAATAGTATTGATATTTTCTTCAACTTGTAACTCTCTGATAGCAGTAAAAATTGCCCTTATTTGCATTTGATAAATCTCAGGATAAGAAATACCGAGGCGACATCCTCTATGTCCAAGCATAGGGTTTACTTCATATAATGCATGCAAGCGTTGCTCCACAACAGCTAACGGTAGATTCATCACCTTTGCTAAGTTTCTTTTATCATCCTCTGTTGTTGGTAAGAATTCATGTAGAGGCGGGTCAAGCAATCTGATATTTATCGGTTTACCCTGTATAATTTTAAATAATGCCTTAAAATCTTGAATTTGTAAGGGCAATAATTTACTAATCGCATGTTTCCTTCTCTCTAGATCAGGAGCAATGATCATTTCTCGTACTAATGGTATTTTATCATGGTCAAAAAACATATGTTCTGTTCTGCATAAGCCAATTCCGCTTGCCCCAAATTTTAGGGAAACACCTGCATCTAAAATAGTTTCGGCATTGGCTCTAACTTTTAAAGTAGCAAATTCATCTGCCCAATCTAGAATTGTTTGAAATTCCTTAGTAAAAGTAGGCTGAATCAATGGCACCTCCCCTAAGAAAATTTTCCCCGTTCCGCCATCTATAGTTATTAAGTCACCATAGTTGATGATAGTATTACCTATTTTAAATATCTGTTTTTTCTCATCTATTACCAAATCATTTGCCCCGCAAACACATGGTTTTCCTAACCCTCTAGCAACTACCGCAGCATGAGAGGTCATCCCACCTCTGGCTGTTAGAATACCGGCTGAAACATACATACCGTTTATATCTTCAGGGCTAGTATCATGGCGTACCAAAATCACTTTATGGTGATGCGACATTTTCTCAGCATCATAAGGAGAAAAAACTACTATACCAGTAGCAGCCCCTGGAGAAGCTGGTAGCCCTTTAGAGATATGGTCTAGAGTATTGCTATAATCAATAGCCGTATGTAAAAGCTGCGTTAACGATTCCGGCTCTATACGCATTATTGCTTGTTGTTTAGAAATCAGCCCTTCTTGCACCATATCCGTAGCAATTTTAATGCTGGCTAAAGCTGTTCTTTTGGCAGTACGTGTTTGCAAAATATACAAAACTCCGTTTTGTACGGTGAATTCAATATCTTGTACGTCTAAGTAATGTAACTCTAACTTCTTACAAATCTCTTGTAATTGTTCAAATATTTGTGGCATAACTATTTGCATTGAATAATCTACATCATGCTCGTTGGTAATAGGGCTTGGGGTTCTTGTCCCTGATACCACATCCTCACCTTGAGCATTTATTAAATATTCACCAAAAAGCTTATTTTCACCAGTTGCAGGACAACGCAAGAATACTACGCCTGTAGCAGAATTACTTCCTTGATTACCAAAAACCATTGACTGGACATTAATCGCTGTACCCCAGTTATTGGGTATATTATGTAACTTTCTATAAGTTACCGCCCTATCCCCTGCCCAAGATTTTAATACGGCTTTTATTGATTGTTCTAATTGTTTATATGGGTCAAAAAGTGATTCTTTACCATGAGATTCTTCACCATGATTAAAAATTATTTTTTTAAACTCTTCAACTATTATTCTTAAAAAATCTCCTGTAATTTCTTTCTCTTGATAGATATTACATTTAACCTTATGCATCTCAAATGCATTTTTAAATAAACCATTTGAAATTGATAGCACCATTGATCCATACATTTCTAAGAATCGTCGATAGCTATCAAGAGCAAAAATCTCATTTCCAGTAATATTTGATAGTGCATCGCAAACTTGATCATTATACCCAAGATTAAGTATAGTATCCATCATACCAGGCATTGAAGCTCTTGAACCTGAGCGAACGGATAATAATAATGGATTATTATGATCACCAAAAATTTTGCCAGTAGAATTTTCTAAATTTTTAATAGCTATCACTAAATCATTATTAAAATTCTCAGGCAAACTGTAATTATTTTTATAGAAATAATTACAGAGTTCTGTAGTAATAGTAAAACCATCAGGAATAGGTAAATTTAAGTTAGACATCTCGGCAAGACCAGCTCCTTTACTGCCAAGCACGTCTTTCATTTGAGCATTACCATCCCCACCTTTAGTACCAAAATAATAGATCCATTTGTTCATAAATACCAAAACAATTTACTTTTTATGTCACCCCTGCTTCGGTGCGGGGTCTAGATTCCGCACCGAAGCACATAAGCATCAGTTTAAGAAAACAATAATTGAAAAACCGTCATTGCGAGGAGACCATAGGTCGACAAAGCAATCCAGATATGCCAAGCAATTGCCTATTCCACTTTTATGTGATCCTGGTCCCACTCAATATTACCACAAAAAATCTCTCTACTAACTAAATCTTCCAAATTTATTTTAGAAATTAAATAATCTTTCAAACCATCTGGAAAATGGATGAGAGCTGTTGCTGGAACATCGCTTTTAGTTTCAACTTCACATTGCCACTCTATCGTTACCCCTCTATACAAATAGGCTTTTGATTTGGCTAATTCATATATTCTTTTTGGTGAAAAGGATGGTTTCTCTCCAAAAATTTCTGGGTCAGGATGAAAATTGATAGATGTTCCCCTTAATTTTTTGGCAATATCTTCACTGGTTAAATCATTCAATTTTTGTCCTTTGGAATAAGATTGCTTGAATAATTTACCCTGCTTATATACTTTAATTTCTAAATAGTCGGATAAAGCATTAACAACCGAAATGCCAACTCCATGTAAGCCACCTGCTGTTTGATAGACATTATTTGAAAATTTACCACCAGAATGAAGGTGAGTTAAAATTACCTCAAGAGCAGATTTATCAGGAAATTTGGGATGATTATCAACAGGAATCCCTCTACCATTATCAGAGATAGTGATACTATTATTTACATGCATCTTTATGGTGATAACGCTAGCAAAACCAGCAACAGCTTCATCCATAGCATTATCTAGCACTTCCGAAACAAGATGATGCATAGCATTCTCGTCCGTCCCGCCAATATACATACCAGGACGCTTGCGTACAGACTCAAGCCCTTCTAATACTTCAATATCTTTTGCTGTATACGAATTATTAATTTTGGGCTTCTTTTCATTAAAGCTAAATAGATCAAGCATATTATGATGTTAACTTACAAGTTTTTGATGAATATACTATTTTGAAAGATAGAGAAAAGCAAGAACACATACAGCAAATGCTTGAAATATAACCCGTAACGACATTAACTTGGAACTAAATTTTTTGTCAATTTTCCCGCCAATAGCCATAGAGACAACACCTAGCACTAAGATTAATGTAGTCAAACTTAAAACAATTAATATATATACCACAAAATTATCTCTAAAAATTACTTTATTATATAGTCAATTAACCTGAATTAGTGCCGAATAAGCCATAGTACCCTACAATTTTTATTCTATAACTCACCTTACGCACAAACCACATGACAATTTAAAAATTCCAGGAAAGTGCAAAATGTCATTGCAAGACCACTTGAAATAAGTTATAGAAGTGCGTACCATCAAAAAGATGATAAACGAGAAAATGCTTTCAAAACTATTTTAAAGAAAGGTCAACTAAAAAAAGCTTACATAACTGTTTTAGAGAAATATGGCTTTAAAAATATTAAATTTCATACAGACCCTTTCTATCCTGATACAGTATTGTTTATCTCTATGGAGAAGTAATAACAATAGGAAAACAGCATAGGGCTTGGATGTAACGATTGTAACTGGATATTACCATGTATAAAGTACCTATAGGTGTAGATAACTTTCGAGAATTAGTAACAGGTGATTACCTGTTTTGTGATAAGAAAGCCATGATTGCTGAGTTCTTAAGTAAAGGAGAGAAGGTTACGCTGATTACCCGTCCTCGTCGTTGGGGAAAAACGCTCAACATGTCTATGTTGCAATATTTCCTTTCAGCAGAGGTAGATAGAGTACCTACAGTTGGTGTATTCGATGAGCTGGCTATTGCTAAGATAGGTGGTGGTGAGTATCTTAAGACTCATCAAGGTAAGTATCCTGTGATTATGTTAAGCTTTAAGGATATCGATGCCGATGATTTTGAAGAAGCTTATGAGGCGATTTATGAGTTAATTTTTTTACTATTTGGTGAATTTGAATACCTACTGCATAGCGATAAAATTAGTAGCGCACAATTAAGCGCATTTAGCTCTATATTAGATCAGTCTGCTGGCAAGAAACGCTTAGCCTCTTCTTTAAAACTGCTCAGCCAATGCCTTTATAAACACCACGGCCAGAGAGTCTATATACTCATAGATGAATATGATACCCCATTAAATAAAGCCTATGGAAATCCAGTCTATTTGAATGCGCTAGTAAAATTTATGCGTAACCTATTTAGTGCAGGTTTAAAAGGTAATAATGCCTTAGAACGGGGGTTATTAACCGGCATATTGCGTGTTTCTAAAGATAGCATGTTATCTGGTTTAAATAATTTGGAGACTTATACTATGCTAGATGAAGCCTATAGTAGCCATTTTGGTTTTAGTGATGAGGAGTCAAAAACTCTTTTTGATCTTCAAGGCCTATCTATAGACTTTGATGAAGTAAGGCGCTGGTATAATGGATATAAATCAGGAGATTTAGTGGTCTATAATCCTTGGTCTATTCTATTGTGCATGAATAGAGGAGGTTGTTTTGATGTTTACTGGGTGCATACAGGTAATAATGATTTAATTAAAAGATCTTTATTTTGTTCAGGACCAGATATAAAAATTAAGTTTGAGCAGTTGATGCAAGGCCATGCTTTGTCTGTTCCTATAGATAAGCATTTGTCATTTGATCTATTGGATAAAGATGAAACAACCTTTTGGAGTCTTTTATTATTTGCAGGTTATTTAAAACAGGAAAAAAGCAGTTTAAGTCCTGACAGTGATTTATATGACTGTCTGGTTAGTATACCCAATCAGGAAGTTGTTAGGCTATATAGTCGCTTTTTCAAAGAATGGCTGAGTGATAAATTCTCCAATCGCACGCAATATGAATCTTTCCTCGCCCATTTAGTATCAGGTAATGTGCCTCTTTTTGTTCAAGAATTAAGGGATTTTTTAATACAAAGTGTGAGTGTATATGATACCCATAAAAAATCCGAGGGATTTTACCATGGATTGGTATTAGGACTGATTGCTAGCTTACGTAGTACGCACTATGTGCGGTCCAATAGAGAAAGTGGCTATGGACGGTATGATGTATTGTTAATCCCTAAAGGGGGGACACAGCCCTCTTTATTAGATATAGACCAAGTTAAGGGCACACAGTCCCTTTTATTGGAATTTAAACAGGTTGCTAAAGAAGAAGAACTAGAAAGTGCAGCACGTGCTGCACTTGAACAAATTCAAGCACAAGCTTATAGAACCGAGTTCTTGGCCTATCCTTATCTTACAGCAGTCGTAGAGGTAGGTATTGCTTTTTCAGGTCAAGCAGTCTTAGCTGCTTATTCGGTGCATGATTTAATAAATAAACAGGCTACGCCTGTTACATTAACCAGTAGATATCGTTAAGAGGATATAAAAGAATGAAGCTCATCGTACTTACTAAAACCTTCAACTGCTCACGGAACCGTACGTGATACTCTCGCATTATACGGCTCTTTGTGGATGTACGCTTATCGCTGATTTTGTCTCTAAGATATATGGCTTCATTATGAAATGTTTATATTGAAAGTTTTGATATTTATGTAAAAATTTGTTTATGAAAAAATAAAGTCGTAAAATACTTTTAAGTTAATCAGTTTTTTGACACTTTTAAATTTGAGCATAGTATGATCCATTTCAATAAAGTAGTAGGCGCAACCTGGTTGTTGGCGCTAGGAGGATTAGGAGGATGTAGTAGTGACTTATCCTATGACATGGGAAAAAGAGATCAACTTTCTGACGAAGCAAAGGCCCATAGGTGGGAAACTGATTGGGCTAAAGATGTAGAAAAGGCACCTAATGATCCTAGAATTGAGGAATATGTATTTGCTGCTGGTAAACCAAAGTGTAATTTATACATATGTGATATGCTCTATAATGTTGGAATTACCCCTCCATTGACTAATGATGGTAAATCATTAGATAGTAATGGCAAATGGCCTATTACGGCTAGCATGTGGACTGGGTTTGTGCCTGGGTGGACAAAAGTAACTACGCAAAAAAAGGGAGATATTAGGTCTAATGGTACGCATTGTGGTATAGCCGTAGATGAAACCTATACTATGGCAGCGGGGTCCAAACAGGTTTATATGGATAAGGATATTAATGATGGAACTATACAACGTTATGATAATGATTGATAGTAATGCCTAATAAATTTATGATAATTTTGTGTATGTGTATTTTAATACATATACACATTTAACAGATTATATTAATGAATAAGTATATTATGAGATTTTTAAAAGCTAGTTTAATTATTTTTTTAATTTTGGATTCATATTGTCCATTATGTTCAACAATCTCTACCACCCATGACCCTCATAATAGGGGTTATGTAGATTGGCCTTCTTGGGCTACTTATTTATTTCATCATCCAGGTTATAAGGATTACCAACTTCCTGCTGATATTACAAAAAATGGCTGTCATTGGGGCAGTTGGGTAACTTTTTCACAAAAAATTGAAGCGATACAAGCACGCGTAGGTCCCTTTACAGATCCTAGGGAGTTATTCCGTTCAAAAGATTTTCTAGTGATGTATAAACATCCTGATTATTATAAAGATGCTGTTTTAGACTATCTAGTAGATGAACGGCATACTTTAGAAGAAAAGAAGATTGCTATATATGCAAGCTCACGTTTGTATTTATGGAAAAAATGTTATCAGTTGTATCAGGAAAAGAAAATTGATGCGCTTCTCCTGGAATGGACGTTTTCCATCCACTTAGGTAATTTTATTGCCCAAAAACATACAGGCAACTGTTATGAAAACCCCTTAAAGACATTACACCCCCATGATGTTCACTTCTTAGAAAGGGTTACCCAAGAAATTCCTAAAGAGAGTGTATTACACAGAGATATTCAATCTATACTCCATAATAATTTTCCTGAAATATGGTGGCAGAGACTTATGTTCTCAGAAATAGGTCACCTGGATTATTATACTGAACTTTTTTCATTTTATGATCTCCTTACTGATGCCGTAAGAGATGAAAGATATTCAAAAGAATGGGGTAGTGCCTTTGGAGGAATAGAGCATTTTCCTTATTTTTTAGTAATTATGGAACACCCTCAGAATTACTATCCAACTCATTTCGAGCTTAGCTCAACCAAAAAAGACGGGATAGCTGCATTACGAGATGGTTGTTATACGAATGAAGAAAAATCTATGTCTATCTTTGGAATGTCGCAATTCGGTATGCTAGAGTCCTCAGGTTGTTATGCTTGTATGATAGAAAATGCGGTGGAATGGTATAAAAATGGGCACCTTTCTCTACAGCATTTATACCAATTATTTACATGTAACTTTCCTACCTTTTATAAATACCCTTTCTTTATTCTAGACTATAAAGATAAATCTATACAAGAAGCTTTAGATAAATTTATGGCTGAACCTGCCCTCCCTTGTGGCCTCAAAGACATAGCCCGCAAAGTCAAAAACGGCACCTTGGCCACCAAGGAAGAAATGGCCTACATGGAAGGCTATCGGCAATTTCGAAAAACCCATTTTACTTTGTATGAGACTATTCCTCCGCGGGGTAGGTGATGAGATAGATTTGTTTTTCAAATAAAAAAGCCGTGAAATGCAATAATTTTAAACAGGCTATTATACATTTTCCTTGTCCTTTTTAAAGGTTATACGTTATGCAGCAAGTGCAAGAAAAACATCCGACATCTTTATGGTTGGAGGTGCTTTTTTATGGTCTAAAAGCTCCCCCCAAAAGGAAGAAATGGCCTATATGGAAGGCGGTATCACCAGCTGCGTTTATTTTATTCACCTTAGCATGTTTATCTAATAACATATTCACTATTTCTTCATTTCCTACCCTAGTAGCGTAATGCAGGGCGGTGTTATTGCGGTTGTCTTGTTTATCTACCGTAGCACCATGATTTAATAATAGTTCCACTACTTGTTCATGGCCATCGCAAGCAGCCAAATGCAGGGCGGTGCACTGCTCATTTGTCTCTTTTGCATTCATATTAATTCCAAAAGTTAATATCACGGCTAACACATCTGCTAATTTTGTGCATTCCTTCTTTTGCTCGACAACCATATGCAGCATAGTTTTACCCGCATCATTTTTTTGCTTCTCTAAAGCAGCATTAATTGTCTGTTCTTTTAATAACATATCTACCGCTTCTTGATGACCCTCAAAAATAGCCAGCACTAGCAGTTTTTCTGGATGTTTAGCGATATCAGGAAGGGTGTTTGAATCATCAGGGCCTTGACCAATCCCTTTTACTATTGCTTGTAGCGCAGCTTTATCACTATTAAGCGCAGCTTGATACAGCTCTAGTCTAGGATTATTAGGTGTTTTAGGAGTTTCAGGAAGTTTTGGTGGGAGTTTCTGAACCTCTCCACCGCTAGAAGGAGGCTTTCCACTAGATCCACCAGACACAGAAGAAGTCCCTAATTCTGTTTTTAGGGGCGTTATAAGTATTGGAGTACTTGTCTTCGCTGAAGCACCAGACGTATCTTTGGGGGCAGCAATTACTTCTAAATCTATATCTTGATTTGTAGTATCTTCTGCTTGTAGGTCCGCATCTTCAATAACTTTATCTACAGGAGTTGGTGGCTTAGGTTGCTCTATTTTTAATTTAGGATCGCACCCCGTAAACAGGGAGCATAGGCATATAAGGTATAATAAGCGTATAATAATTTGTATGGGTTTAATGGTTAAATTTAATTATTCTATACCTATAATGTACTTATTTTTAGGTTAATAGCAAAATAAAATAAAAAAGCCAGGCAACTGATCACCTGGCTTTTTGTCATAGCACATTAAATTTAAGGGATGGCTCTTTTACATCATTCCTCCCATACCTCCACCCATGCCATGACCCATTGGTTGGTTTGCTTTTTCTTCTTCAGGATCATCAGCTACTACACAAATAGTAGTGAGCAATAAACCAGCGATAGAAGCTGCATTTTCTAAGGCAAGCCGGGTCACTTTAGTTGGATCAATAATACCAGCATCATATAGATCTTCAAATACATCAGTACGTGCATTATAACCAAATGCGCCTTTTCCTTCTTTTACACGTTGTACTATTACAGCAGCTTCTTTTCCGGCATTCATTGCAATGGTTCTTAATGGAGCCTCTAAAGCATTCAATAAGATTTGTACCCCTGTTTTTTCATCTTCGTTTTCTACAGCAATTGAATCTAGCATTTCAGTTGTAGCCGCACGTAATAAAGCTACACCACCACCTGGCACAATCCCTTCTTGAATAGCAGCCCTAGTGGCATGTAAGGCATCATCTACACGGTCTTTTTTCTCTTTCATTTCTACTTCGGTAGCAGCACCAATGTATAGAATAGCTACTCCACCCGATAGTTTTGCCAAGCGTTCTTGTAACTTTTCTTTTTCGTAATCACCTGTAGTATGTGCTATCTGTGATTTAATTTGGGTAATCCTAGCATCAATAGCTGTTTTCTGTCCAGAACCATTTACAATAATGGTTCGATCTTTATTGATGTTGATTTTTTCAGCTACGCCTAAGCAGTCTAAAGTAGTCGATTCAAGCTTGAAACCTTTTTCTTCTGAAATTACTGTACCTCCTGTAAGCACCGCAAGATCTTCTAACATGGCTTTTCTATGATCACCAAAACCAGGTGTTTTTACAGCAGCTAATCGAAGTACACCTTTCATTTGGTTTACTATAAGTGTCCCGAGTGCTGCACTATCTATATCTTCTGCGATGATTAATAAAGACCTCCCACTCTTAGATACTGCTTCTAAAATTGGAATCAAATCTTTCATCATAGAGATTTTCTTATCGCAAATCAAAACATAAGGATGGTTCAGTTCAACCTCCATTTTTGCCACATCTGTTACAAAATAAGCAGATAGATACCCTCTATCAAACTCCATGCCTTCAACTACCTTTACTTCTGTCTCGGTACCTTTGGCTTCTTCAACCGTAATGACGCCATCTTTGCCCACTTTTTCCATGGCATTAGCAATCATTTTACCGATTTTTGCGTCATTATTAGCAGAAATAGTAGCCACTTGCTCTATTTCTTTGGAGCTATTGATCTTTTTAGAGGTTTCTTGTAGCTTTTTTACTACTACATCCACTACTTTGTCTATACCTCGTTTGATATCCATTGGATTTGCACCAGCAGCTACGTTTTTAATACCATAGGTAAAAATAGATTGGGTCAATAAGGTAGCGGTTGTAGTACCATCGCCAGCACTATCAGCTGTTTTTGAAGCTACCTCTTTGAGAAGCTGTGCGCCTATATTTTCGATAGGATCCTTAAGTACAATTTCTTTGGCTACAGATACACCATCTTTAGTGATGGTAGGTGCACCAAATTTTTTGTCTAAAATCACATTTCTTCCTTTTGGACCTAATGTAACTTTCACGGCATTAGCCATGGTATCAATACCTTTTTTTAGCTTTTCTCTAGCTTCTGCATCAAAAATTATAGTCTTTGCCATTTTTTTAATTAGTTTATTATAGGGTTATCATGACTTGGTTAAATGATTTATGCTTAATCAGTGATTGCATAAATATCAGACTCTTTCATAATCATATAGAGTTCGCCATTTAAATCTATTTCTGTACCACCATATTTGCCATAAAGTACGGTGTCGCCTACTTTAATAGTCATAGGTTCATCTTTTTTACCTGGACCTACGGCAACTACTTCTCCTTTTTGTGATTTTTCTTTGGCTGTATCAGGGATATAGATGCCGCCAGCTGTTTTTTCTTCAGTTGCTGCAGGTGCTACTAACACTCTATCAGCTAATGGTTTGATATTGAGTTTACGCATAGCTTTTATTTCATTTTATTATGATGAATGATTATTTGTATAACCTATAATGAATTCAACAAGGAACAGCTATAGTTAGCTGTTCTGTACTCAAATGAATACTACATATTTCGTGCCAAGTTATACATGACCAATAAACATCCCGATCGCTGCGTTCCCTCTGGTACTCGAACCATCACATACAAATAGTATGCTCTGGTCCTGCGTTCCTCGGCGCCTTGCGTTCGGGTGTTTATTGGTCATTTGATGGAATTTTTTAAAAAAGTAAAGCCTTACTGGCAGCTTATAGGAATGAAAGCATAAACAACTGACAATTAGTCAGCCTTATGTACATTTAGCCATTTATGCTAAAAATATAGGCTTATGTTTAAGTAACTGAGCCACATATAAGCTCTTTATAGTTGTAACCACAGGTAAATCATAAAGCTTTTCCACTACCGTTTGTTGAAACAGCATGATATTCCTTGAATGGGTCATTAATATAAAATCAAAATCTCCAATAACTTGATAACAGGTTGTAATGGAGTGGATCGCATCAATCGTGGTTTTAAATAACTTTATAGACTCAGCTGTCATTTTCTGAAGCTTTACACCTAAGATGATTTCAACAGAAAAACCTACTTGTAAAGGATCAATTTGTGCATAATAGTGGGTAATGATCTTATGTTGCTCTAATTTTCTAACCCGCTCCAGTGTAGAAGCAGGAGAGAGGTTTATTTTTTCTGCCAGTGCAACATTGGTAATTTTTGAATCAACTTGTAGGATATTTAAAATATGCTTGTCTATTTTGTCTAATTCCATTTATACTTGCAATAAGTAACGTTTTATAAACTCATTGAGGTCTCCATTGAGTACATTTTCTACATCGTTACGCTGGTATCCTGTTCGATTATCTTTAATTACCTTATAGGGATGTAAAACATAGTTTCTAATTTGAGAACCAAAATTAATTTTTTGTTTTTTATTTTCTTCTGCTTGTTGTTTTTCTTTTTTTTGCTCTAATGCTATTTGGTAGAGTTTAGACTTAAGCAGTTGTAAAGCTTTCTCTTTATTTTGTAATTGAGAACGCTCTTGTTGACATTCTACTACAATACCAGAGGGTTTATGTTTCACACGAACGGCTGTTTCTACTTTATTTACATTTTGTCCACCAGCACCACCCGATCGAAAGGTATCCCAGCTGAGATCTCCGGGTATAATTTCTATCTGTATAGTATCATCTATAACAGGCGCTACATAAATAGAAGCAAACGAGGTATGTCGTTTATTGGCTGAATCAAAAGGGGAGAGGCGTACCAACCGGTGGATGCCACTTTCTGCTTTTATATACCCATAGGCATAAGGACCTATGATCTCTAAAGTAGCTGATTTAGTGCCAACCACATCTCCGTCTTGATAGGCAATGGTTTTAACGATATAATTTTGTTTGGTTGCCCACATGATATACATACGTACAAGCATAGCGGCCCAATCTTGACTTTCTGTGCCACCTGCACCAGGTTTTATATCTACTATTGCGTTTAAATAATCTTCCTGGCTACTCAACATTTTTTGCAACTCCACTTCCTCTAGTATGGCATCTATTTCTACCAGTAAAGGATCTACATCAGATGGATTAATACAGGGATCTGTAGTTAAAAACTCTTCTAGTATTAGGAGTTCTTCCCACTTCTCTTCTAACCTACCAATAGGAGCAATACTTGACTTTAATAGGTTAACTGAACGAATCACCTGCTCTGCTTCTGCTGCATTTTCCCAAAGTGAGGATGAGGTTAATTTTGACTCCAATAATTGCAATTGTTTTTTTTTGCTATCGTAGTCAAAGAAAGCCTTTTAAAGCCTCGATTCTTGCTCCTAAAATATGGTATTGGGTTTTCATACAATTATAATTTTTAGTGGGTTACAAAATGGACACGATTTCTTATGGAATCTTCTACTTCATCTGCCGATAATATCTGATGAACCACACGTATGGTTTTTTTATCTTTGGTGATTTCACTTAATGGATTACTGGCATTTTTTATTTCTTTATCGAAGGTATAGATGGTAGTATAAGTAGTATGCTGAAAGAAATAGCTTAAATTTAAACTTTTAATGAGGCTGTTGTCATGATCATGGTAATGAATCAATTTTTTTGCAATGCCATGCATATCTTCCCGTATAAAGATTTCATCACTCAGGCTAAAGTAAGTAATGCCCATAGGATCTAGTTCTTGGTTGATTTTAGAGAGTGCTTTATTCAAAACTTGAATACTTTTAAAGTTAAAACGTAGGGTAATGGTAAGCATGCGCTCATCGTGTCTGATACGTACGTCATCAATACCTGCTATTTTTTTTAATACTTGTTTAGTTCCACAAAAAGCATTGTATCCAATAGATTTGGTAATATTTTCATAATCTTTATTCAAATATTTAATGGCTTTGATTAATTTTTTTGATTTAGCTAAATCAAGATTAAGACTAAATAAACCAGACCCATCCTTATTAAAGGAGGTCCGCTCTATAAAATCCAAGCCTAGGGCCCAACTTCTGGGCAAGGCGTTTAAAAAAACCAACAACAAAGAGGAAAAAACTATAAATTTTATTTTTTGCATGGTATTGTTAGCGTGATTTATGTTTAAAATTAACTTAATCTATAAAAATTTATATGTTTTACCAAATTATAAGTCTATAAAGTGACTCTACCTATAAAATGTTTCTATTTTTAGCTAAATTCATATTTTATAGTAAAGTAATCCCAAAACGAACCTTATATATACAACCATGCAAAAAGTGGCTTTTCATACTTTAGGCTGTAAACTGAATTTTGCAGAGACTTCTGCTATTGGTCGCCTATTTACAGCCCAAGGTTTTGTTACCGTAGAATTAACCCAACGTCCGCATATTTTGGTTATCAATACCTGTTCTGTAACGGAACATGCAGATCATAAATGTAGAAAATTGGTTAAAGAGGCTTTAAAAATTTCTCCCCAAACTTTTATAGTGGTTATAGGATGTTACGCCCAGCTAAAACCTGAAGAAATCTCTCAGATACCTGGTGTGGATGCGGTCTTGGGCACCCATGAAAAATTTAAAATCTTGGAGCTTATTACCCATTTTACCAAGAAAAGAGCCGATGAGTTGGCTACCGTACAAGTAACTTCGATCAAAGAAGCGCTTACCTTTGCACCCTCTTACTCTATAGGAGATAGAACAAGAACCTTTCTTAAAGTACAAGATGGTTGCAGCTACCGCTGTTCTTTTTGTACCATACCCCTAGCTCGCGGAGTTAGCCGCAGTAGTACCATTGAAGCAGTAGTTACACAGGCGCATGCCATTGCAGCTAAACAGGTTAAGGAAATCGTTTTAACAGGGATCAACTTAGGAGATTTTGGGATTATAGAAGATGAACGTAAAGCTAGTTTCTTGCAACTTATTCAAGCATTAGATGAGGTAGAAGGTATAGAACGGTTTCGCATCTCTTCGATTGAACCCAATTTACTCAGTAAAGAAATTATTGCCTTTGTTGCACAGGCTAAACGTTTTGTGCCTCATTTTCATATTCCTTTGCAATCTGGCAGTGATAAGATTTTACAATTGATGCGTCGGCGTTATGTTACTTCTTTGTATAGAGATTGTATAGCAACCATCATAGAACAAATTCCTTCTTGTTGTATAGGTGCAGATGTAATCGTTGGATTTCCAGGAGAAACTGAAGAAGATTTTTTAGCAACCTATCACTTGCTCCATGAGTTACCTGTTGCCTATCTACATGTTTTCCCTTACTCAGAACGAGCGGGTACAAAAGCGGCTACTATGGGGGAGGTTGTGCCACAAAAAGAAAGGGTACGAAGGGCTAGAATGCTTCGCACGCTTTCTGAAAAGAAACTTAGAGATTTTTATACTACCCATATAGGGCATAGGGCAACGGTACTATTTGAGCATGCTGAAGCAGATGAACCCATCGAAGGATTTACAGAAAATTACATTCGGGTACAACTGCCTTATCAACATGGACTTACCAATAGGTTATGCAAGGTAGTATTAGAAGATATCAATGGGGAGGGATTGGTTGTACCTAGATTGATAGCCTAAGGGGTGGACACGTTATATAGGATCCACATCAAATAGCACCTTAATCGTCCGATAAGCTTTTTCCTGTAACACTTGTTGCGTTATCTTTTGTATAGATGCTTTGACTAAAGCTAATTCATGCATCTTTTTAATAGGGATCTTTACCAGTATATTCAATAAAAATAAGTTTCTAATTTTACCCACTACGGGCTGTTGAGGCCCCAGCACACGCCCTTGGGTTTTATCTTGGAATTTTTTTTCTAAAGCTTCTTTTAGTTTCAAGGCTCCTGATTGTACAATCGCTTCTGTGGGACAACTCAAGCGTAAATGGACCATTCTAACATAAGGAGGGTATAGAAAATTTTTTCTTTCTTTTAATTCGGATGCATACATACCTGGGTAGTCATGATTGGAGAGGTATTGAAATATAGGATGGTTGGGCTGCCTGGTTTGAATCAATACCCTACCTTGTTCATCCCTTCTGCCTGCTCTGCCTGCCAACTGAGCCATCAGTTGAAAGCATTTTTCATTAGATCTAAAATCTGGAAAATGGAGCAATCTATCTATATCCAATACACCTACCAAATGGATATTGGAGAGATCTAATCCTTTTGCAATGATCTGTGTGCCTACTAAAATAGCTATAGAGCCAGAAGATAGTTGCTTTAAAAGCGTTTTGTAGCCATTTTTACTTTTGGTGCTATCTAAATCCATACGGCCCACGGTTTGCTTGGGAAAGGTAAGTTGTAGCGTTTCTTCTAGTTTTTCTGTACCAAAGCCTACATTATGCAGCCCACTAGATCCACAACAACTACAGTGCAAAAAAGTTGGAGCCGTATAGCCACAGTAATGACAAAGCAGCTCATTGGATGATTGATGATAGGTTAAACCAACGGAACAGTTAAGACAATGGGGAATCCATCCACAAGATGCACATAAAAAATATTGCGCATACCCTCTTCGGTTTTGAAAGATGATCACTTGCTTACCCAAATTTACCGTGTTTTTAATGGCATCTAGTAGGGTAAAAGAGAAATTTTCTCGTAAAGCGTTTCTTTTTTTATCTATAGTAAGGTCAATAAAAGATAATATTGGCGGCTGAGCTTTGCCAAATCTATCCGTTAAGGTTACCCATCCATATTTTCCCTCCTGGGCATTGTAATAGGTTTCTATAGCAGGCGTAGCTGAACCCAGTAACACTTTTGCTTTGTGTTGCTGGGCTAATATAATGCTAGCCTCTCTTGCATGGTAGGTTGGATGGTTGTCGCTGTGTTTATAGGAAGCATCATGCTCTTCATCTATAATAATAAGTTTTAACTGTTTAAAAGGTAAAAAAAGTGCCGATCGTGTACCTATAACGATTAAAGGTTGTGCTGCAGCTACCTGCAACCAGATTTTTAAACGTTCTTTATGGGATTTTTTAGAATGATAGACTACGATATGTTCCCCAAAGAATGGATAGATCCGTTCCATGATATGGGTAGCTAATCCTATTTCTGGTAAAAGCAAAAGCACTTGTTTTTGTTGTTGCCAGGCTTCTTGTATACAATGCATATACAACACTGTTTTGCCACTACCTATAGCCCCGTGAAGTAACACCACCTCTTTTTTAGCAAAGATCTTTTGAAGCTCCTCTAGTACCTTTTGTTGTATTTCCGTTAGAGGAAATAGGATAGGGGATTTCTGCTTATGAGCAATATAAGATGTAGAGGTTATGGTTGTGGCATGAGCTTTTATATCACTTTGTTCCAATAGGTGCAATAACACTTTATTGGTTTCTTTTTTACCCAATAATCGTTTGATGGCGCTATAGGTTAAGGGTTTTAGATATAAAGCCTGGAGCAGGAAGACCTCTTTTTCCTCTTTTGGAGTTTGGCTACTGAGGCTACTGGGTTTAAACACAATGTTATGAGATAAACCCAATGCCTTAGGCAGGGCAACTGCTAAGGTTTCACCAAAAGAGGACAAGTAGTAATGGGCTATCCATTGTAGAAATTTCAATTGCTGAACATCAAGTATAGGGGTTTCATACAGTATACCCAGTAGTGGTTTTGTAGCATAGGGAGGTGGTTGGGTATGCATCCTGACCACAATAGCTAGTATAGGTTTGCTCCGTAAAGCAACCAATACGCCACTACCTACACTTAACTTACCTTCATAAATCGATGGGATCTGATAAGTTAAGGTATGTAAGGGTAAAGGCAGCACCACATCTACAAAGGAGGCATTCAAAGCTCAACCATTGACATGACACCCATTTTAATTTGGGTTAATTTACGTTTGGTATCCAATGAAAAATCCCCTTGAATCATCCAATTATAATAGGTTGGCTCTGTTTTGAGTACTTCTGATACCGCCCTGCCCTTATGTTTACCAAAATTAAAGATAGGTACATTTTGGTCATTATAGATCAGTCTGTTTGCAAAATCAATCATTTTAGTATGGGTCAGCTGGTGTAGTGTTTTTACATCATTTTTTACAGTTCCTATAACATTTCCTAAGGCATCTATAACTGTTTGATCTTCATACTTTTTTACCTGTTCTACCAGTACATCTAAGGTAGCTTCTGTGTCTGCCATGGCGTTGTGTGCATTGGAGAGCTCCTTTTGGCAATAAAATAGATAAGCTGCTTTTAAGGTTCTTTTTTCCATTAAATGGAAAATCTTTTGCACGTCTATAATGTTTCTATTGTCAAGCTTAAAATCCAATTCTGAACGTAAAAAGCTTTCTATCAACATAGGAATATCAAAACGCAGCAGGTTAAACCCGGCTAAGTCTGCTCCTTTTAAAAAAGCCATCAGCTCTTTGGCTATTTGTTTAAAAGTTGGTCGGTCTTTGATATCTTCATCATAAATGCCATGGATTAGGCTAGCTTCTCTAGGAATTTCTATTTCTGGATGAATTCTTTTTTCCCACGTTAAGCGTGTTCCATCGGGCATTAATTTAATAATAGCAATTTCTATGATACGATCGCGTACGATATCAGTACCTGTAGTTTCTAAATCTAAAAAAGCAAGTGGATTGTTTAATTTTAAGTTCATGATGTAATAATAAGTAATGTATATAGAGATAACTTACTAAGTATAGCAATTATACCGATCTATAGCAAGCAAACCTTACCTATAAATATCATATTTTATCCCTGTAAACGACCTCGCCGGTCAGGCCTCATGCTTTTTTTGACCGCAAAAAAAGTATGGAAAAAGTGTGCCAGGCATGGTACATATCTCGAGGGTGCAAGTCCCTTATCCAGGCTGGCGAGCCGAAGGATTAGTGAAACACAAGGGCTAAATCGTGAGAGATAGTCTGAAGGAAGTGTGTAACAAAACTGCGAGCTGATGAACAAGCAGCAGATACGAGGCGTGATTGTCTGGACGAGTGTGCTTTTGAACACGCAGTCCCTTATCGCCAATAGGCAATAACGTATATCTGACAGTTGTGCAGTGAAGGATATGTACCTTACCCTGGGAGATCTATAACATGTTGTTTGGAATTACGAAAAAACTGGGAACCTGAGAAGGAACCGACCGTGTTATAGAAGTCAGCAGAAGGCATAGTAGGGAAAAAAAACCCTGAAGGCCCGAAGAATTAGCAAACAAAATAAGAACTATACCATATGGATAAAGAGCATTTGAAGGTCGAAACGAGCCAGGTAAAGAACGCGTCAGGTGAAGCCTGTACGTAAGATACCATGGGAAATGAATTATCTATAACGAGATTAACAATGGAAGAAATATTCTGGACGATATAAAGGTCTGATAGAAAGGGGAATCCCAACTATTACAGCCAAACAAACTGCATATAGTTCAAAAGGAATATGGCGGTTGAGCCATAGTAGAACAATACATATGGCGCTAGACAATACCTACTTGGCAACCATAGGCTTAAAATCTTTGGTGAAACAGTTAACTAATTGAACCGCCGTATACGGACCCGTACGTACGGTGGTGTGAGGAGGCAAGCCCGCGAGGGCCTACCTACCTTGATAGATTTTATCAAAGAGCTCAATGAGCTATAGCATTGTATTCTCTTTTAGCTTTAATAATTAGGTTAAATATTTAATAAAGAAATATCCTTCACTTAAGAAAGATATTTTAATAATGATTATGAGATTAAAAGAAAATCCTATCCAAGGCACCTTACTCGGAAATGATATCTACAAAGTTCGTTTATCTGTTGCTTCTAAAGGCAAAGGGAAGTCTGGTGGTGCAAGAGTTATGACACTTGTTAAAATTGAAGAAAATAAGATAGTACTATTTTTTATTTATAATAAAGGAGATAGAGACTCACTCTCTAAAAAAGAAATAGAGGAGCTTGTTAAAAATCTATAGGGGTTTAATGAACTAACCCTCGGGGGGTCTACAAAGGCCTTCTATTGCGTGAGTTTATGGTATTCCTGGGCAAGTTTTTTAGTAGACACAATCCAAATGATAGCTATTAAAAGAAACATAACCATTAAAAATGGAGCCAATTGATCAGGTTTGGCATCAGAAAAAATCGTATAAAAAATAACCTGTACAATAGCTCCAGATGATTTACCTATTTTGCCTCCTAATATATCAACTGCCGCTTTACCTTTTGTACGCATTTCATTATTTAATGGGATATAGGCCATTTCTTTAGTGATATCAAAAAAACAGTACTTAGTCCCTTTTATTAGAATATTTTGTAAACTGCCTATAGCCACAACAATGGCTAAAGAGGGTATACCCATTAAGGTTGTGGGTAAGATATTAAAATAATGGGTAATGACCAGTAAAAAAAAACAAGAACCAATGATAGCTGTTACAACAGGGGTTAATAATGCAGTACCCGTCCACCCTAATTTTCGAATGACATGATTACCTAAAAAAGAGCAAATAAGGGTAGTAAAACCTATCCAAAAGAGCACCTTGCCTTGGTAAATCATAAAACAAGAGGAATCATTACGGTACAACAGATTGGCTTCATGCAACCAGAGTCCCTCTACTAAACCCAATACCATAGAGTAAGCAATCATCAATAGGCAAATAAGTCCTAAATAATGGGATTTTGAAACGGTCTTAATACTCTCCCATAGGCTCAATTGTAACCTGCTTTGCTTAGGAGTTGCCGTTGATATCACCTGATCGTACATAATGTACTTTTCAATATAACCATGCATAAGCAAAATAAAAACAGAAAGCATGACTACAATTGCCATAATAGAGGATATGGTTAGTCCTGCAGCTGCTCTATACTTACTTAAAAGTGGGTATAAAAAATGGTTGCTCGAAGAAAAATAGATCATGATACTACTAGAAATCAATAAATTACTTTGTCCAACTAGGTTGAACAAAAAATAAAATCGACCAGCCTCTTCTAGTTTGGTTATTTTATTGGCCAACTGCCAATATAAAAGGGTGAAAATAATCATAGGCCAGAGCTCACCCATGATGTAAAAAAGTACCAATATCCACTTGCCCCACATCATAAGAAACCATTTGAAGTGCGGGTAAAGCGCAATATAGGTAGCCACTCTATCCGGATTAGGATGTAATAAGGCTTGGTTTGGAAAAAGAAATAAGGAAAATAAAATAAAAAAGGAAAGAAAAAAAAGTAAAATACAACGAAAAGCTTTTTCTGTTGACATCTTATTGCACATAATCGTGTAAATCACTACAAAAAAAACACCAACTGGCATTTCCACAAATAGTTTGATAAAACTGATCACTTGTACACCTATCATGGTTACAATAAGACTATCTTTTATTCCTCTAATCAAGTTTTGATTGAGTAAAATCAGGAACATTAAAATGGCCATAGCAAAAAACTTGGGCAATTCATGCTTCTGAAGAGACCAAATTAAGGAACTAAACTTTTTAAGCCTAGAAGGGATGGATGTTTTATGATCATTCATAAGCTCTCCTCAAGGTCTTCAATCTAGTAAAAAAATAATAAGACTATGGGCAATGGAATAAGGAATAATTTGCATGATTCTCATACCCAATCCATTAAATAGCACCATGCATTTTTTTTCTACCATAATAATATGCCGTAATCTACCTATCCAAGTCATGGGTACGGCTGAACCACAATTTTGTGTAGCAATCAAATCAAAGGGTATACTTAGGGTGGAAATTACAATTGAAACTAAGATACATACCACTGTATTGGTACATATACCCCCCATCTGTTTGACTATTGCATATACTGCTAACTGCTTACTCACTTCACAGGCTAACACAGGTGCTGAGCCAGCAATAAAATTTCTTAAAAAGATGGGGGTAATGATAGCTGAAATAGCTTCTTTACGTTTCATTAAATCACCTTTATTGGCAGCAATTTCTTTCATTTCAGTATATATAGTAATAACTGTCTCTACTACCGCTACTACAAAGCTTTGCCAAACCACTAAAAGTACAATATTGGAGATGGCATAACAACTAATTGAAAACAAATACAACCAATGGGAAATACCAAACGCAAAAGCAGCAATAAATTGACGCAATGCATACATACGAGCCCCTGAAAAAAAAATTTTAAAATTTCTCGCGGCTAGATATTGCTTAATAATATGTAAATAAGGCTGTTTGGTCTCTTGATAGACTACTTTTACAAATTGTGTAGGGGCTAGTAAATAGGCAAGTATTAAACAGGCCATACCGTGTGACATTGGATCAACAAAGAAATGATATAGCAGATTGTTTTCTTTCATATGATAAGCTAAATTTGATGAGCTAGGCAAAATTTGCACCTATAAAAAACAAAAATTTACCTAATATAAGCTTTTTATTGGAAATTTTCAAATTTTCAAGTATTAGCTATTTTTTAAGCGGTATTAATCTCCATACAGTTGATAACGAACCATTGCACGTTGTTGCTCTTCATCAACAGCTGGCATAGATAAATTTATTTTCTTCCTAAGATAAGTAGGTATTTCTAACTGTTCTTTGATGTAGCGATCATTCCACATGTTTTGTTCTATGCGTTCTTTTTGCTGCCTACTTACGGTATGTAACAAGGGCGTATGCTTGGGTTGATTGTTTTCTTGAACCGCATAAAAAGGTAACGGTAATTGTATAGCATAATTGGTATCTGTATTTTTTTCTGCCTTATCAGCTTCTACTTTTTCTTCTAGCCGATCAAAAATAGCTTGGTTTACTTCCCCTTTATCAAATCCTGTTGCAATAACGGTGACCCGGATTTTTTCCAATAAGGCTGGATCTGACCCATGACCAAAAATCATTTCCGACTCATTTCCAGTTTTTCCTTTGATATAATTGGTGATAATCGTTAGTTCATCCATCTGTAGTTCAGCCTCTTGACTAGAAACAATAGATAAAAGAATTTTTTTTGCCCCCTGAATTTCATTATTATCCAATAGGGGAGAGGCTAGTGCTAATTCAGCGGCATGTAGTGCCCGATCCTCCCCTTCTGCTTCACCGGACCCCATAACCGCAGCTCCAGCATTTTGCACGACTGTTTTTACATCTTCAAAATCTACATTGACATACCCCGGCACGGTGATAATTTCGGCAATACTTTTAGCAGCCGTTGTAAGCACATTATCTGCTTCTAGAAAAGCTTTACTGATGGAAAGTCCTCCCAATGTAGCTTGGATTTTATCATTTAAGATGATGAGTACGGTATCACAATGCTTACGTAATTCGTTGATGCCACTTTGTGCCTGTAAAAGTTTTTTTTTGCCTTCAAATGAAAAGGGAAGGGTTACAATGCCAACAGTTAGAATATTTTGCTTACGGGCTATACCAGCAATAACAGGAGCTGCACCGGTACCTGTTCCCCCTCCCATTCCTGCTGTAACAAAAAGCATTTTTGTATCATCACTTAATAATTCTCTAATGCTTTCTTTACTTTCTAATGCAGCATTTCGACCTACCTCTGGATTGGCACCCGCGCCCAGCCCACCGGTAAGTGCTGCACCAATCTGCAATTTATTTTGTATAGGGCTAGTTTGCAGTGCCTGAGCATCTGTATTACAGACTATAAACGAGACATCTTTTATGCCACGTTTATACATGTTGTTAACCGCATTACTCCCTCCACCTCCTACACCTATTACTTTTATGATAGCCTTATGGTGTGTAGGTAAGTCAAATTTATAGGTGATATCTTTCATATTATTATTTATCATCATAATCATCTACCAAAAATGATCTAGTCTTTGTGATAATCTGTGCAAAAGAAAAACTGCTTTTTTTCTCTTTTTTTACATTCTTCTTAGACACATCTAAATCATTGGCTTGGGTCATTTTATAATAGGCTTCTCTATAATCTAGTGTCTTAAATCCAGCCAAAGCTAAACCAACCGCACTGGCATACATTGGGTTGGATAATGCTTTACTACTACCCTGCTCTATATACTCATCTGGTGTACCTATACGGGTATCTAGCCCAATACACTTTTGAAAAAACTCCCTGATGCCTACTAGATTAGCACTTCCTCCTGTTACTACAATGCCTGCAACTAATTTCTCATAGAAACCAGAACGTAAAATCTCTTCTTGTGTAAATGTAGCTATTTCCTCTACACGTGCGCCAATGATAAGCGCCAAATTATTGGTAAGTATTTCTTTGGATGTACGATTGCGTAAACCAGGAACCGTTACCAATGCTTGTGTAGTATATGCTTTAGGCTCCAGACTGCCAAATTTTACTTTTAATGACTCCGCTTGATGATCCATGACCATACAACCTTGCTGTATATCAGTGGTAATGTTACTGCCGCCCAAGGGAATGGTAGCCGTATACCGAATGATAGAATCAATGAAGATCACCAAATTAATTAGGCTTGCACCAAAATCAATTAAACAAATACCCGCCTTCTTTTCTTCCTCACTTAATACCGCTAAACCCGCAGCTAAAGAAGAAGCCATAACCACTTCTGCTTCTACGCCAGCTTTCTTGATACATTTATGTATGTGCTGAATGGCATGTGTTTTAGCCGTAATAATATGAAAATTGGCCTCCAATTTTACACCAGACATACCTACTGGATCTTGTGTCACAATGTCGTAGTCTATGGTATACTCTTGTGGCATAGCATGAATCATTTCTGTACCGGGTGGTGTTACAATCCGATACATATCTTTGGTCAATTTATGAATATCTTTTACGGTAATTTCTTCTTCTATCGCATCTCTAGTAATGCTACCATGATGACAGGTGCCTACAAGATGCTTCCCAGAGATGTCAACGTTAACCACATTAATGTTGATCCCAGAATCTTCTTCTGCGGCTTGTAACGCTTGCTTGATAGCAAAAGCGGCTTTATCAACATTTACAATCATGCCACGCACGATACCCTCTGCAACGGCTTGGCCTATCCCTAATACTTCAAGCTTATTGCTATCATATTGGCTTTGTGTACCTATAACTATAGAAATTTTACTCGTACCTATGTCAAGACCTGCAATAATTTTTGACATGCTGAATAAGAATATATGGTATCATTAACGAAAAGAGATGCTATGCCTTACCACCTAACAGTGCATCACCCCACAATTTATTAAAAATTATTTACAATGTAACTTCACTTTCTAAATGTTCTCGTATAGACAAAACCTAGACCCAACAAAGAGGGCTGTCGATCGAAAGGTTGATGGTATACTTTGGCGCTTATACCATCTGCTTTTGAAATGGTATAACAGATTTCCCAATCATTAAGCAAGGTAGAAGATTCACTAAAAGTACTAGAAAGCTTAAGACGTCCTGATAAAGTTTTATAAATAACTTTGATACTTGTTTTTTTCAGCGACTCTCCCTGCTGCGGTTTTCCATAACCGATATCAAAATCTGTCTCTATTTCTAAATTTTGATCTATTTTTGATAACCAACCTTGGATTTTTTGAGAAAAAAAATCATTCAAACTGGTTCTTATGGCATTCCAACCATCAATTTCACTGTCGTTATACAATCTTTTAGCTACCAATAAACTTAAAATTTGCTTATTGAGATAACTTTTATCCAATAAAGTTTTTGCCATGCACGTTTCTAACTTAGTATTTAATGGATAATGGGTGCTTTTTTCTGGAAATACAAGTCTATAGTCAATATGAGGGGTGGCTAATACGCCATGTGCCGTAAGGACGATTTCTACCGGAATAGGTCGAATATTTTCGTCTGTTAATTCCTTAACGGATGCCATTTGGGTGTACGAGGCTTCAATATGGACGATACCTTCTTGTGGGTACCCATTAAAAGCGATTTGACTATTTTTTATAATAGTAAATTTCTTTTGAATCAAATTGTAGACAGAAACAATAAAAGTGCCCCGATTAAAGACATAATTACCCATGATATAGGGTTTGCGATTGGTACCTACTTCTAGTTGAACCATACCACTGCCATAACCTTTAATAACATCTTTACTATTGTAGGACCCCCATAATACTATGGTTTTAACCACGGGTAATATGGTCAAATTAAGTAAAAAATTGAAGTTTGTGGCATCTTTTGAAACTGTTTCAGGGGTATAATGAGGCAATGGCTTTTGATGGGTTTTGTCTATAAAACGGACCAATACAGAAGCATCATCTAGGTAGGCTCTATCATCTGAAATAATGGTAAATCGCCCTCTGTTGGCGGTTAAGTTTGCTTTTAAAACCAAATCCTTGATAGGCCCTTCTAATTGCAGGGTCCCTGTAGCATATATAGAACCATAAAAATCACTATTTTCCTCAACTGTGGTATGAAGTAGATGCAAATCTTCTACCCTACCAGAAAGCATCAACGGAAATCCTTTTTCTAATACCATAGAACCAGTTAAGGTGGCTGAGCCATTTTGATGATCCATCCAATGGCAATCGCTCAGGTGTAATCGGTTTTTCTTGGCTTCTATCACCCCCTTAACTTGGTATAAGGTATTTATATAATCGATTTGTAGCTGACCTTGATCTATGATGCCTCTTCCATTGAGTTGAGGATCAGCTCTAGTACCCGTTAGCATAAATTTTCCACTTAGCGTTCCTTTTATTTTTGAGAAAGTAGGTGCTACTAGCACATCTAAAAAAGAGAGATCCATGGTATTCAAAAGTGCAGTAAGGTTTAGGCTGTTGCTTGTTTTTAATGGATAATAATCCCCATATACTTGTAGCGGATAGTGGCCTTTTTTCTGCAACATAGCTTCTATACTTAATTTTTTTGCCGCCACATTCCAATCTGCAGTGGTATAAAAAGAACCTATTGGGATACCTTTAACACGACATTTTTTAATAGAGGCTTTTCCAGTTGCCATAAGATTATTTCCACTTCGATGGAGGATAAGATTGGCATCAAATAATCCTGCTAGATTCCCTTCTATGGCTGCTGAAAAAAAGTTTAAGCCAAAGTTTTCTATAACACAATGTAGCGGATTAGTGGTTTCAGCGGATGTAAGTTCTCCTCCAATAAAAAGTGATTGCTTACCATGAGTTATGGATAGATCTCCAATCTTTATACTATCCTTAGTAAGCATGGTAGTTTGTTTGGTCTGGATTTTCCAAATTTTGTTAGGTGTGCTAAAAGTTGAAGGTAATAGATGAAGTTGTATGGCATCACCTACTAAGTCTCCTGAACAAGTCATAGCTAGGTGGCTGTTATGGGCTGAAATGGATAGATTATTCATGATCGTAAGGTTATCTTGATCTACAAGCAGCTGAAAAAACCAATTATCTGTTTTGAGTTTTTTATGCCAGTGTTGTTCTTTTGAAGAAATATTGAGTTGGATAGCTCTCTTTTTATTAAAATTTAAATGACTAACCACCAAATCGATCGTTAAATGGTCGAAACGAAACTGTTTAAACCCAATATTTGATGGGTTAGGAAGGTGTAAAGCAAAATCATAGCTGGTATGGTAATTAAAATGACCCAATAAAGTGGTTGCTGGGGCTAGGTATAGCCCCTTAAAAAAACAGGCTAGGGGGGTAAATTCCTTACAGGTTAATCGATAAATTAGGTTAATTTTAGTTAACCTGGATAACTGCTCTTCGGGATGTTTAAATTGTCTTATAAATTGTTTGAGGTGATCACGTAGGCTATCTATGGTAAACAAACCGCTTAGTTGAAGATCTAGCGCAGGAGAAGTTAGGGTTAATAGTTGTTGTTCTCCTTGGTTAACCACCTCTATGTTAAGTGTTTTCAGCCTTATTTTTTCTTTAAACATGGCTACGTTACATTGGCTTAACATCAGTTGACCGGCTTGCTTTTTTTTAAAAATATGCGGCATAGTCAATGTAAACTGTGTACTGATAGCTACCGGATCTTGGGTAGCAAAAAATGAGGCTAGGTGGCATTGATTGACTATGCCCTCTATTTTTAAATCCTTCTGATTACCTATATTATAACTTCCTGCTAAATTAAAATCGGCACTTGGGTCTTGGCTCTTTAAACCAAAGGAGAGGATATGGTTAGCCAAGGTACATTGAGCGGTTATATGGTTATAGAAACCTGTAGTGGTTTCTATCTCTACCCCATCGGCTAATGCCTCGATAGTCGCGCTATGGGGGTGGATGCCTTTTCCGTTTATCGTAAGTGTTGTGGAAAGGGTCTGAGCAAAGGTATGTGGAACAAACTTATAGAGAGCCAGTTTGTCTAATTTTATTTTACCATAGTAATGCCATGCCTCTATATTTTCTCCTTCTAAAGTTAGGTGGGTTTGGATGCCACCTGCATGGGTCATGATACCCCCTACCAGGGTAGCCCTATTGTGATCATTCATAAATTGGAGGTCTGTGATAGCTATGTAATCCAATGGGACTATATACGGCACTAACTTATGGACGCTTCCTTTTAAGTAAGGCGTGAGATCCATTGTCTGTACCCTCCCTTTGTGGAGGTGGATATGAGTTGCTAGATGGGCAGCGGTTTTATGCACTTTTCCGCTACTTTCTATGTAATTAGCGGATGAACCCCATTTTAATCTACCGTTTGACCATGCTATAGCATCATGCGTTAAAGAGAAGGTTCCATCCAGTCTATACAGATGATCTAACTCTTTAAAAAAATCTATAAAAAGGCTTAATTCTATAGAAGATAGGGTGGTTTCTTTGAAAACAGCCTCTAGCTGAAGATTTTTAATTTGCTGTTCCATGGCTTCAGTAGTTTCTTTGGCAGCCAGTGATCGTGCAAAGGGTATAAGCTGTTTTAAATTAAAATCCCCCTGTAGGCAGCTGTATGGGGTAACTAGCTGACAGGCTTGGAGGAGGATATCTGTGGATGTTATGGTAAATGCTGTTTTTAAATGGTCTAACACAATAGGTAGTAGACTGCTTTTACCATAAGAAAATCTCGTAATGAGGCCAGCGTAACAATGGGTAGGTTGGGTGGAAGATACAAAATTTTCTATGTTTAAATGTATATCCTCTACATACCTATCTCTGGATTGAGCAGGAGGGTCAGATGGATTATGATAATAGACCTGGATGCCATGCAGTTGAATTTTTTTTATAGAAAAATTGGATCTTTCTTCAGGCAGTAAAGGGGCAATAACTTGATTATAAAATAGGTTGATGTTTAAATCTTGTTGCGCATTTTCTGCTAGAAAACAGGTTGCTCCATTTACAATAATAGCATCAAGGAGACTTGGTTTTAATAAAAGCAAATCTAATAAGTTGATGTGTCCACTACACTCGTTCATAACCACTAGGGGTTGATGGTTACGATCCTTCAATTCCAAACCTAGCATAGAAATCGTGCACAATCCATCTAGCCGTATGGCATGATAGGTAATCTGATAGCCTGTTTTTTGATATAAGTAATCAAAAGCATTATGGATTAACTTTCGCTGTACTATAGGGATATGAAGCAATAAGGTGGCCGTCGCCAACAACATAACGAAACCCAGCAGTAGGTTACGTAATGTCTTCAAACACCATTTTTTGCTTCTAATAAAATATTGTAGCTGTTTTTTCAAAATAGTCTGTATTTTAACCTCGAAAACTTACCAACAATTTAGGCAAATTCATAGAAATATTTTATAACATGGATGCATTTTTAATTACCTGTGCTTTTTTAGGTAAAAATTGAATATACTTGTGTTATATTTAGTTTTTTAGCTTTATTTAGCTATGGCTAACGTTTAACCATTGTAACAACGCTCAACCCATTACTATTTTTTGGTCTTGGAGTTGGATTAGTTTTTGTCTATGGCTGTAGGCCATAACTGGCTCTTATCAGATTTTTCTACAAATTTTTTAGGCGTATTAGCGTATGGAAATCATGACATCGTAAGATTACTGCTAGAAAAAATAAAAGAAGACCCTAAGTCAGGTGGTATGGTATTGGATGAGATTATTAATCCTAAGATAGCCATGGCGGATGGGTTTTTTAGCGGAATCAAAGAGGATTCTATTGTTCCATTGATCGTAGCTGTACAATGTCGTCATTTGGAGGTTGTAAAACTTCTATTAGACTATGGTGCTTACCTTGATATAAGAGATGAAGTATTTTACCAAACTCCATTGATGATCGCCTTAATTAAGCAAGATATAGGTATAGCAGATGTGCTTATACAAAGGGGAGCAGATGTGACACTAACAGATGTATATAAGCTTAATGCACTTTATTATGCTTTGGTTTATCTTCCTCTCGAAAAATCTACAGGGTTAGTCGATAAGATTTTAAAAGCCAGTAGTAATCCGTTAGACGCTTTATGTCCTTATTTTCAACGTTTGTATTCATTTATTTTGATAAAATATTATCAAAGTAATCATGATGGTCTAAAAAGTATACTTAAGGAGATTTTTATTTGGATGTTGAAGTATAAACAGCTTCTAATCGATCCTAAAGGTAGATCAAATGTTCCTGATGGTAGCGCTGATTGTATAGATAAATGGGTTTTAAAGGTTATAAAAGATTATAAAGGTAATGAAGATACACTTTGCAACGTGAAATTTCCAAATCACTTAGATGATGCATACATACTAGGTTTAGTGGTTCAAGCTTATGTTGACAATAATCACATATCTCCTAGTGATCTTAGTGATCTCAATGACATCACTGTCGATGGCAGACCGCTTTTATCTCATTTTTCAGCATATGGCTATACAACTTTAGTAGAAAAATTATTACGCTATGGCATAGCAGCAGATGCATCATGTAAAAGTAAGAGTCGTACTCCCCTATCTTATGCAGTAGAAAACGGCCATGATCAGGTTGTGCGTAAATTGCTAGCAAAAGGAGCTGATATTAATGCCGTAAGTAATGGAAAAAACATTTTATATTATGCGTTGTCTAAATCGCATCACGAGACCCTTCGAATCTTGCTTACATCTAAGTCATCTATTAAGCCATCTGTAGCCTCATTACCGATAAAATCATACCTCAAATTGTTCCAGTTTGTATGGCATAGCATAAAAGAATACCCTGATACTACTGAAGACTTATTGTCTGTTATGGCTATCCATCAACATTTAATGTGTGAAAAAGAAGCGGGTAATCAGGTTCTGGATATGGTAAAAGCTGCATACGAATCCTTGGCTAGAGCATCTGATTTAGCTGCTCTTTTAACTGACTGTTTATCCAAATCTTATAACAAAAAAACCCCTTTGTCAGTTGCGGTAGGACGAGGAAATAAAGATATGGTAAAAGCATTGCTTGATCTCAATGTTCCTATTTGTGGAGAGGAAAAGGTTCTTGTTAATCCTCTATCTATTGCTATTGAAAAAGGGGATCAAGAGATCTTCCAACTGTTACTAGCTAAGGCCACATCAGCTGATATCAACCAGCTAGATTATAGAGGAAAGAATTCTATATGCTATGCGACAAGCATGGTAAAAGCATTAGTAGCAAGTGGGGCATTTTGGATCAGCTTCTTTCCGGTCTGCCCAGTAGCTCCCAGCAGCACGATCTTTAGGGGCGAGTGCGTGGAATTTTTTGTTGTATTTCCGACGCTACTACTACCTATGTTACGGTTAGTGTTACAGTAAAACATTTTTATTATTTTGTTTAAAAGTTATAGTTACATAGGAAATATTTTGGTCAGCTGTATTTTACTTTGATGTAGCTTTGATAAGATTCAATATTTACCTTAAATTACTACTTAAATTACTAAATTAAGTTGAATACAGGATGACAGTTGTTGTAAAACAGGGCTATTTATACTAATTTAGTGCTGTTTTGCTCACATTCAGTAAGTAGTCAACCATTATGGGTAAGCCCTTATGAAGCATTTTTTACAAAACAAGTTAAAAGGAGACCCTCTAATATGGGGGGTGGTTTTTTTGTTATCTAGCTTAAGTATTTTAACCGTATATAGTGCCTCTAGTTCACTAGCCTATAGACAAATGCACTACAATACAGAGTACTATCTGTTTCGGCAAACCATGCTTATAGCTGGAAGTTTTTGCGCTATGTGGCTGGCACATCATATTGACTACCGTTATTATGCGCCGATGGCTAAGGGGCTGCTCTGGATTTCTGTTCCCCTGCTTATCATAACATGGAAGTATGGACTAAAATTAAACGAAGCGTCTCGGTGGCTGCATATTCCATTTGTTAACAAATCTTTCCAACCCTCAGATTTAGCCCAGCTCTCCTTAATAGTACGGCTGGCTCATTTGTTGGCTAAGCAACAAAAAAAAAATATGTGTTGTAGATTTTCTTGGTTACCCATGTTGGGTTGGTCTGGTTTAATTAGTAGTTTAATTGCATTGACCAATTTCTCTGGGGCTATGTTGTTGTTTCTTACTTGTTTGGTACTGATGTATATTGGTAGAATCCCTATTAAATACCTTATTATTGTTGTACTATTTGGGCTGTTAGCAGGAGCGGGCGCTTTAGCTTTTGGACAAAGAGGAGGCACAGCAGCCAGTCGTATAGATAGTTTCTTGAAGGGTAATATTTCTTTTCAGACAGAACAAGCTTATATTGCCATAACAACAGGAGGCCTTACAGGAAAGGGGCCTGGTAATAGTACCCAGCGTAATTTTTTACCCCATCCTTATTCAGACTTTATTTATGCTATTCTAATAGAAGAGTATGGCCTTTTAGGGGGTATTTTTGTTTTACTTATGTATTTAATTTTGCTCTATAGAGCCATTCAATTACTGCTGACCGCTACCAGCTATTATGGAGGGCTGTTGGCGGTAGGCGTGAGCCTTTTGATTGTATTTCAGGCTTTATTAAATATAGCAGTTTCTGTTGGGCTTGGTCCTGTAACCGGTTTGCCTTTGCCTTTTGTCAGTATGGGGGGGACTTCTCTTTTATTTTCAGGTGTTGGAGTGGGTATTTTATTAAGTGTTAGTCAAGGGGGTATTGATAAAGAATTTATACTGCTGAAGCAAGAACTTTCTGGCATTCCCTATAATCGATACAAAAAGAAAAGAGCATAAGAGTGGGTAAGATAAATATTTTTTGTATCTTGTGCTGTTCTACATACTCCAGCTTTTAGCTTGTAAAGATTTTAAAAATAGCTGCATAATATTAGTAGGCCTGTTTATTCGATTTTAATGGGTCATACATAATGCTTTTATGTCTTATTTTTTTAAGTTGTGGTATTATAGATATATCACCCATATAGCCTAGGTAAGGTTTCTTACTGTATTAATACTAGTGGTTAACTAGTTCTTAAGTTTTATTGATAGATGGATAGCAATAATTTAGTAAAGTCATTCGCAGATTTTGTAAGATCTAAAAATGTTGATAGGCCTACTATTATACGTATTTTAGAAGATGTATTTCGCGCTATTATTCTTAATAAATTTGGTAGTGGGAGTAATTGTGATATTATTATTAACCTAGACAAAGGAGATTTGCAAATATGGCGGTTACGAGAAATTGTAGATGATAATGATCCAGAAGTTGCTACACCTGGTAAAGTAGCTCTTTCCGAAGCAAGAAAAATAGAAAAAGATTTTGAATTAGGAGAAGAACTTTCTGAAGAAGTGAATATAGCTGCTTTTAGTAGAAGGACGGTTCAATTTGCCAAGCAAATACTCATACAAAAAGTCCGAGAATTAGAAAAGGAAGCACTTTATAATAAATATGAAGTATTAGTGGGTTGTTTGATCTGTGCTAAGGTGAATCAAATTTTAAGCCGGGAAATTATTTTATTGGATGATGAAAATAATGAGCTCTTTCTGCCAAAATCTGAACAAATCCCTAAAGATCACTTTAAAAAAGGAGAGCCCGTGCGTGCGGTGATCCATAAAATAGAGTTTAATAATGCGGTGCTTAGAATTATTCTTTCTAGAACTTCACCACTTTTTTTGGAACGATTGTTTGAACATGAAATTCCTGAAATCCAAGATGGTCTTATTGCTATCAAAAAGGTCGTAAGAGAGCCAGGTGTACGTGCAAAAGTAGCGGTTGAGTCTTATAATGATAGAATTGATCCTGTTGGGGCTTGTGTAGGTATTAAAGGTTCTCGTATACATGGCATTACTAAAGAGTTGAAGTTTGAGAATATTGATATTGTCAATTATACCCATAACATGGAGCTTTATATTTCTCGTGTGTTGAGTCCTGCCTGTATCAATCGTGTGGAGCAGCATGATGAAAGAATTTCTGTTTATTTAGATGCAGATCAAGTGGCACTGGCTATTGGTAAATTGGGCCAAAATATTAAATTAGCTGGTAAACTTCTTGGTAAAGAGATAGATGTGTATCGAGATCTATCTAGGTCACTAGAAAACAACGATATTCCCTTAGCTGAATTTAGTGATGTTATTGATGAATCAATTTTAGAAAAATGTTACGAAATAGGGTTAGATACCGCTAGAAGTGTGCTAGAGGCGTCTAAAGAAATGGTTGAAGCGCATCTTGATCTTGATAAAGAAGTCATCGATCAGATGTATGCTATACTAGATCAATCCCTTCATGATCGCTGATGTAGATGTAGTTTTTACAAAGAAATAATTTATTTGCCAATCCTGTAACATATCTCTAGGTAGTGTAAAAGTAACCTATGAACAAAGAAAAAAATATGCGACTTAGCCAAGTAGCAAGGAAGTTAAATGTGGCAACAGATACCATTGTTTCTTTCTTAGCCAAGAAAGGTTATGTTATTGATAACAATCCTAACTCAAAGATAAACATTCAGCAGTTTGAATTACTTGCTGCAGAATTTACCTCATCTGGTGTGGATAAGCAAGAAGCTGCCCATGTTACCATTGGGAAAACATATGCCAGTCTTTTTGCTCCAGTCAGTGGTAATGAAATAGAAGATACTTCTGTAGATCCTGTAAAAGAAAAAAGTAATCTAGCGGTAGAGGTTGAAGAGCCACCTGTTCCAGATCAAAACCTTTCCAAGTCAAAGTCATACATTGATTATCCCTCTGATGTTCCTGATTTGCCTGGTTTAAAGACAGTTGGTAAGGTTAATTTGACCGCTAAAAAAGTTATAGTTAAGGCTAAACCGGTTGTAGATAAGCCCGCTGAGGTGGCTTCTCTTGTAGAAGATAAGCTCCCTGTTAGGTTAAGCCCCCCTGCTAATGAGCCTGTAGTTCCAGCAAAGCCTGAAGATAAAGCTATAGCTCCAGAGGAGACAGTGGCTAAAGACAATAAGATAGCCTTTGATCATTTGGCTGACTTAAAAAAACTTACGGTAGTAGGTAAAGTCATTTTGCCAGACTATAGCTCTAACCGGAGTTCAAAAGATACGACTCCTAAAAAATATGATCTGCTAGCCCCTTCTTTAAGGAAGCCCAATGCTCCGGTTACGCCTTCAAAAACAGGGGTAGTAAAAAAAAGTAACGAAAAAAATACCGGCTCTAATTATGTAGGTAGGTTTAATAAAAAAAATCGACCAGTTAGACCAGTAGGGCTATTAACCGGTAAAGACAAACATCCTAACAAAAAAGTAGTTGAAAATAAAGAAGGCATATCTCCTCAGGAAATAGAAAGACAAATCAAACAAACCCTAGTAAAGCTTAATCAAGATAATGAAGCCGGTAGAGATAGTACACGTGCTAAGTATAAAAAAGATAGGCGTAAGGCTAATTTAGAAGCTGAAGATAAACGTAAAGAAGAAGAAAAAGTAGCCTCAAAAGTTTTAAAGATAACCGAATTTATTTCGGCTAATGAATTGGCATCTTTTATGGGGGTTCCTGTTAATGAGGTACTTTCTGCTTGTATCTCTATGGGGATGATTGTATCTATTAATCAACGATTAGATGCAGAAACCATTACCGTTGTTGCGGATGAGTTCGGTTATGATGTAGCCTTTGTCGATGTCCACGATGGAGAGCCTGTCGAAGAAACCGATTATAGTGGTGATCAGGTAGAGCGTCCACCTATTGTGACGATTATGGGCCATGTTGATCATGGGAAAACCTCTTTGTTGGACTATATTCGTACCACAAAAGTAACCGCAAAAGAGGCAGGGGGTATTACCCAACATATCGGTGCCTATGATATCGTTACAGATAGTGGAAAGACGGTTGTATTCTTAGATACACCCGGCCATGAAGCTTTTACTGCTATGCGTACAAGAGGTGCTAAAGTGACCGATATCATTATTATTGTAGTGGCTGCAGATGATGGGGTTATGGTTCAGACTAAGGAGGCTATTAGCCATGCTCAAGTAGCGGGTTGTCCTATTATCATTGCCATAAATAAAATAGACAAGCCTCAAGCTAATCCAGAGAAAGTAAAAGAAGCATTAGCCAATCAAAATATCTTAGTAGAAGATTGGGGAGGAAAGTATCAATGTCAAGAAATTTCTGCTAAAACCGGTCAAGGCGTTAATGACCTTTTAGAAAAGATTTTATTAGAGGCTTCTTTATTAGAGTTAAAGGCAGTCCCTGCTAGACAAGCAAAAGGGGTGGTTATCGACTCATTGCTAGATGCAGGTAGAGGGTATATATCTACCGTAATGGTTCAGGATGGCACCTTGCGTGTAGGGGATATTGTGTTGGCTGGTATCTACTACGGTAAAGTGAAGGCGATGTTAAATCATCAAGGTCTTGCACGTGACAACGCACTTCCCGCAACACCTGTTCAGTTATTGGGATTGAATGGTGCACCTAGAGCTGGAGATGCGTTTCGTGTGATGAGTAGCATCAAAGAGGCGACAGATCTTGCGCAGAAGAAGCATCAGTTATTACGTGAGCAAACATTACGTACTAAATCACATCTTACACTAGATGAAATTGGACGTAGGTTGGCGGTAGGAAACTTTCAGCAGCTGAATCTGATTATCAAAGGAGATGTAGATGGTTCGATTGAAGCATTGGCAGATTCATTACTTAAGCTATCTCATGAAGAGGTACAAATCAATATACTACATAAATGTGTAGGAGCTGTTTCTGAGTCTGATGTCTTGCTTGCTTCTGCTTCTGCTTCTGATGCAATGATTATCTCTTTTCATATTAAATTACCTGCACAGGTAAAGAAATTAGCAGAAAGAGAAGGAGTCTTAATTAAGCAGTATGCCATTATATACGATGCTATAGATGGTATACGTGAGGTATTACAAGGGCTTTTAGTGCCTATAATAGAAGAGGTTCCTACTGGTCGTGCTGAGGTCAAGAAAGTTTTTCCTATTTCAAAAGTAGGTAATATTGCCGGTTGTCAGGTACAAACAGGTTTTATTAAATTTTTAAATCCTATACATGTTATTAGAAAAGAAGAGATTGTATTTACTGGTTTTATTCGTACCATCAAGCATGGACTGGAGGAGGTAAAACAAGTAAAATCGATTTCAGAATGTGGTATACACATCAAAAATTTTGATGCCATAGAAGTTGGGGATATTATAGCAGGTTTTGAAAAAAAAGAAATCCAACGTAAGCTATAAAAATCATAGATAATGATCTATTATATACAATGTTTATTGCTTTTTATTGTTATTTACGCTCTTCCTTATAAGGTAAAATCTGCTGGTTTACAAAAACAAGTTATTGTTCCCCATGTAGTTCATTTTGCAGATTTACGGTTAGAGTTGGCGCCTATGGCACGTAAACGTGTACAGGCGAAGGTTAATAACCTAACTATATTTAATAAATCGTTTGATAGGTTATTAGAAAGAATGAACCTTGTTTTTCCACTGATAGAAAAAGTATTAGCCGAAGAGTCTGTTCCGGATGATTTTAAATATCAAGCCTTACACGAGAGTATGCTCATAGGTAATGCGTTGAGCCATACCAATGATTTAGGCTATTGGCAAATTCAGAAGATCACCGCGTTAAGTTTACGATTAAAAATAGATGATGCAGTAGATGAAAGAATGCATCTGATTAAGTCTACTAGAGCCGCTGCCCATTTTTTAAAAGACAATTATCGCTATTTTAATAGTTGGCTAGGCGCTATGCTTGCCTATAATAGGGGTAGGGGAGGAGCAGCAAGAATCTTTCCTAAAAAATACCATGGCATAAAGAAGATCCGTTTAGATCATACCACAGACCCCTATATCCTCTATGTTTTAGCCAACAAAATAGCATTTGAACAGGTGGCGGGTAAAAAGCAGCATCCAACTTTGCGATTATGTCTCTACAACGAAGGTTACCATGGTCATAAATTACAAGATATTGCTAACCATTTAAAAATAGAAGAGAAGTTATTGCGAGAGCATAATTGTTGGCTTAGGGTGGCTAGCATCCCTCATAATGTCTCTTGTCCTTTAGTCGTTCCATTCTTACATACACATGCTCATTTTCATCGCTCTTCTGTATTAAAAATGCCTATTAAGTTACAACGGATATTGCCTCTATCTAAAAAAACGGGGATTGTAGCGAAAAAAAAGCAACAACTACCTCAGCATAGCATCAACTATGAAAAATACCTTAAAAACAACCCCCGCTTTCCGCTGCTTACCCCTTGTAACGATCCACGTTCTGCTCGGTTAATTAAGGCTAATGGGAAATTGGCTGTTGTCGCAAAAAAAGGAGATAAGCTAGCGCAATTAGCCAAATTAGCTAATTGTACCGTAGAAAAATTTCTTCTTATCAATGAAATAAAAAAAGAAAAGGAGCTGATGGCTGGAAGTGTCTACTATTTTAGTCAAAAAGAAAGCAAAGCAATGGTTCATTACCATGTAGTAGAATCAGGAGACACTTTATGGCGTATTGCTCAAAAATATGGTATAAGGCTGTCTGCGCTTTTAGAAAAAAATAGGATGTCTAAAACAATGGCTATAGAGCCCCGTCAAATCTTATGGCTGCGGTTTATTAGGCCTCAGACTATTCCCATAGCCTACAAACCTTTGGATACTTAACGCTATTTAAAGGCTCTAGCATAAGGCACTGGGGCGAGTAAAATTTGGAAAAAGCCCATACTGTAATCTAGAACAGGCGTTAGTTATGAATATACACTTTATTTATATCGCTAGAAGCTTTTTAGTTGTACCACAACTTATTTTCCTAGAGGCATTAGTATCTAATCAAAACATTCATCATAAAAGATATAAAGATAGAACTACCCTATCTTATATCGATGAGATCTGGTTGAAGGAAGTTATCCCAGATCATAACAAAAGAATTATAGGAGAAGGTTTTTCAGAGCTGCAAGCAATCAATCATATAAAACCCTATGGTAGAACCCTTTTATCTTATTGTGTAGCATATGGCTATGAAGATTTAGTAGCCAAGTTATTGAAGTATGGGATAGACCCTGATGCTACATTCAATAGCCACCTAACGCCTTTATTTTATGCTATTCAAAAAGGTCATTTGAAAATCGCTCAACAATTAATAAAAGCAGGTGCTGATGTTAATGCGACCAGTCATGGCGTATCCCTTTTGTCTTTTGCTTTGAGTAGACTAGAAGAGCACACATTAGATAGCAAGGATCAACAGCCCGTTGTTTGTTACGTTACTATTCAGCTGTTGCTGGAGGCGCATCCTTTTCTTGATACACTGACCTTAAAAGAATATATCAAACTGTTCAAGTATGTTTTGAATAGAGCTAAAAAATCTAAAACCATTGCTGATAAATTATTGCCTGCTATGGGTCTTCCTAAACGTTTGATGCAAGAAGGAGAAAAAAACAGAGCATCCTTACTTGAGTTTATTCAAAATAAATGTGCCCAATTGGGACAATCTGAACCAGCAAACTATTTAGTACAACGGTTAGCTTATTATTTAGGAATTCCAGATGATCAAGGAAAAACATGCTTATTCCATGCTGTAGAATCTGGTCATGTAGCCATTGTGCGCTTATGCATGCAACAAAAAGCTGTTATGGCTATTCCTTTATCTACTGCTGTAGCAACAGGAAATCGAGAAATTTTAGCACTCTTGCTAGCAAGAGCTACACCAGATGAGATCAATCAGCTAGATCATGAAAGAAAGAATCCCCTATCTTATGCGATAGAAAAGAATCATACAGCCATTGTCCAAGATTTAATAGAAGCCGGAGCAGATCTTAGTCGATTACTTGGTGGCAAAAACCTCACCCCTTTATTATATGCGTTAAGTTTAGGGTATGTCAGTATAGATTTGATTGGTTTACTTATCCCTAATGGCTCTGCTTTATTAGCGCAAGATAAATACAACCATGGTGTTTTATGGTATGCGACACACCATAATCAGCTAGAAGCCGCTGCATTGATGGTTAAAAAGCTTCAATCCTTTGACATTCGTTTACCAGAGGTTTATGAAGTATTATGTTTAGCTAAGGTAAAAGCCCATCAAGGTTTGTATGCTACGTTAGAAGCCTATGCATTAGCTATGTTAGCAATTCTGTTCTTTTTAGATGACCTACAAGAATTTATTGCGGCTAAGCGGCTAAATCACAGGATAGTAGCTTATCTAAGATCTATGGTAAACGTTTATTTATTACAAAACATGCCAGAGCGCGCATGCAGCAAAGGTCTATTCGTAAAAAACAAATGGTTGATCTACTGCTATCTAATACCAAGGCATATCCTATAGATACCCACCTGCTAGATCAATTAACTATTATTCCGATAGAAGGCTTCTTGTCCAATAAACAGTTATGCGTTATTACTTGTCAAAGAGGAGATAAATTATTTATTATTACTACCTATTGGAAGGAGTAGTCTGCCACTACAAAAATTCCTCTATTTTCCAACAGCTTACTTGCTGTTCATTAGGTTTTAACCAAATGATAGCTATAGCCAGTTGAGTAACCATCTTCTTGCAAGTAGGAGTTAATCTTCTTGCTTCTTTTCCATATACTACCAAGGTTTTAACCTTAAAAACCTTGGTGAGTATTTCTATATCTTTTAAGAGATCTTCTGGGATTAAGAGATAATCTGCCGATAGTGGTTGGCTATTCCATCCATACCAATCAGGAGAGAGCTTATTAACAGCAACCAGCAGCTTTCCATGCCAAGCTGCGGTTGTCCATTCCGGGCTATGCCTTATGTAGGCAAGCTGTTGCTGTAAATCATCTGGGGCGTGTATAGTGGTGGTAGCATCTTTTAATGTGAAGGTTAAACCTTGGTTGTTATAGCAAATCAACTGAGCGCTGTATTGGGTTGATCGTATGGATAGGATCTGTTTTAAAGCATGTAAGCCGATAAATAGACTTACCATGCAGCCATATAGGAGTTGCTTGTACGTAAAAAAAAGATAGGTAGCTATAAGTAAGCCATATAGTAAGCCGACTGAAAAACGATCTACCCCATCTGTTTCTATTATACTTAAGGGCCACGAAGCAACCCAATGCACAAAGCTATTGGTTAATAGAATAAGTCTATCTAATAAGTAGCCTATTAGCTGGCTTATCAGTGGCATAGGACTGCTGATTATTAAGATTAAACTCAATATAAGTATCACAAAAATAGAAGGCACCACGATCCAATTAGCCAAGATAAAATAGAGCGGAAATTGTTTAAAATAGTATAGCATCAGGGGCATCGTACCTACTTGTGCAGCAATGGATAAAGAAGTAGCATGCCATAATTTTTGTAACCCATAATTTGGTATCGTTATAGCACGGTAGAGGTGGGGGTGTAGGTATAGTATAGCCAAAGTAGCCACATAAGAAAGTTGGAAGCTACAACTGAACAATAGCCATGGATCCCAAACTAACAGTAAAAAAGCGGAAACAAAAATAGTATGATACGAACTGGTTGCCCTCCCCATTATCCATCCACATTTAGCCATAGTAGTCATAATCGTAGCACGTAGTACCGGAGGACCATATTGGCACAACCAAGTATAATACCATAGCAAAAGAAGTACAAAAAGGGTAGGGGAGATAGACCATCTGATCTGGTTAAACAACCATCGTAGGGGGGTATGCAATATGATATAAAGCATACCTACATGCAAGCCAGAAACAGCTAAGGCATGTATGGTGCCAGTTTTTGCATAAGCTGCACGTAAAGTAGGATGCAGCTGTTCTTTGTCATTAAACAACAAGGCTTCTATCAACGCGATAGCAGATGAATGCTTTACATATATTGCTATTTGTTTTATACACCACTGTTGGATCGCTCTATGAGATTGCCAACAGCCTAAGGGTGGCTTCAAAGCGATAAAATCCCAACCCTCCATCAGTGTAGGGCTGTTTTTATTCGGCTGACCACGAATCAGTAGTTGATCTCCTGGTTTAGGACTATAGGCTTTTTTTTGAGCCAAACAAAGATAGGTTGATCCGTTAGTAGCATACCATTCGGAATGGTTTTTTATGTGGGTTACAGCGGCTCTGCAGGTAGCTCCGTTAGGGGCTGTCTTATAAACCTTTTCAACTGTTGCGGCGTATGCAGTTATGCCCCCTCTATCTTCTAGCCATAGCGCAAAGTTTTCTTTTGCTGCGCAAGCGTTATGCAACCATACGCTGCCGTAGCTGATTAAAAGCAGTAACACAAGCCCTAGGCTACCTAAAAAAGAGGGGTGGTTGCTTTTTTTAAGCAAAAAACAAGCCATATAGCCTATACTAATGAGGAGTATACCCAGCAAGATGAAGTAATTGGAAGGGGCGAGCGGGAGATATACAGCTAATAAAGTACCACTAATCCAAGTTAAGGTTAGACGAAAGAAAGGAAGAAAAGAGGGTGAAAGACGGGATTCGAACCCGCGACCTTTGGTACCACAAACCAATACTCTAACCAACTGAGCTACATTCACCATAAATTATAGATATCTAATTTAAGAAAAATTAACTGATATTAAAAATAAATAGCTGCTATGCTGATTTTATTCCGAAGTAGAATTAGCCATAACCAATGTGGCCATAAAGGCTAATACTGCTATATAAAGGGCAGGAAAGAGGAGATCATTAGACCCATAAAACAAAGCCAAACAAATAGCAGGGGCCGATTTTCCCAATAAGCTACCACCCAATACCGTAGCTAATCCTATGGTTAAATAACTATTATGGGGTGCTACTTGTTCTTTACACCAAACGGTTAAAGAGGAACAAAATATTACCCCTAAAACAAAGAGCCAACAACGTAACAAGGTAATATAAACCATAGAAGCTCCCTGTAGTCCTATAAATAAAGGGATTATAGAAACAACAATTAAGCCACTAGCTAGTGCCATGATGTTGTTATGGTTGTATTTTGGTAATACTTTTCCCAGCACACTCAACAAACATAGATCCATGATCATTAAAGGAGTATTCTGCTGCATCATAGATGCATAGGATAGGTTGGTTACCAGTGGAACAAAGCTGTTCATAAATACAAAGGGAATGGAATAAGTAACGTAGCTAAATCCTGTTACTATGGCTATACGTATGATGGCTCTACGTTCTTTCCAAAGGTGTAGCATAATTTCTCTTGTAGAAAATAAAACCTTAGTAGGTGTGTCTGGTGTAGTGCAGCAATTTCCCATTCTGAGGAAAATAAGCAATAAGGTCAATATGCCTGCTAGGATAAACGGCAGACGCCAGTAAGGTCTCCAATGGTTAGCCGATGCAAATAAAGAGCCAACCGCTCCTGCCAGTATAATACCTACCATGCTAGACATTTCATACCAGGTAGAAAGCTTTTTTGCCCATCTAGTGGAGGCGTTTTCTATGAGGTATAGTTTAGCGATGGCATGTTCACCAGCTGCAGATGCATCCATGATCATTCTGGCCACCAGTAACCCTAAAGCACCGTATTTCCATCCTGTTTGACCGGTAGGTAAACAACTGATAGCGAGTAATCCTATGCTTACCCCTAGCAGGGTCATGCGTAAGGTTAGGCCTTCCTTTTTGTGTTGGGCCATATGGCTAAAAAAAAGTACGCCTAAAGGTTTGGCTAAGCAAGAGGTAGCAAGCACGCTATACCCGCAGATCATTTGAAGCATACCTGTTTGATTAGGGAAGAAAAGAGGGGCTAGGATAGGAACTAGATAACAATACAGCACACTATCAAAATAAATGATGGCATTGGTCAATAATAGGGAAAAATGTTTAGGGGATAGTCTTGGCTTTTTAGTGTGTACCATAAAAAGAAGATAAAACGTGCCCCCTGCCGGAATCGAACCAGCAACCTACTGATTACAAATCAGTTGCTCTGCCAATTGAGCTAAGGAGGCAATAAGGCGATACAATTAGGCTCTTTTTATCGTAATTCTTTGATACGTGCAGCTCTACCTTGTTTACCTCTTAGGTAATAGATCCTAGCTCTACGCACACGTCCTCGGCTTTTAACATCTATTTTGTCAATGCTAGGTGAATTCAAAGGAAAAATGCGTTCTACGCCTACCTCTTTGATCACTTTACGCACCGTAAAGGTTTCTCCAGCTGTATTTCTGTTTTTTCGCTGAATAACAGCGCCTTGGAACTGCTGAATACGTACTTTACTGCCTTCCTGTATTTTTACATGTACATTAATGGTATCTCCAGCTTTAAAAGAAGGAAATTTTTCTTCCGATTGCGGATGGCAAACGGATTCAACATATTTTATTAATTGATTCATGAGTAAATGGCTAATCTATAAAAAACTAAGGTAGCATAAAGATAATAATATTTTTTAATTCTTACACTATTGCTCCATAAAATCACCTACGCTATCCAGCGGGCTAACTTCTCTATGCCTTTCGTTTTTTTCTATCAAAAAATTTTTATACTTTACCCAACAGGCTAGGATCTCGTTACTGCTAAACCAATCCTAGGTAGTTAATATCCAATATAAATATAATATTATGCCCAGAAGTTTAAACCTCATCATAGGATTGTTTTTCTTTTTTGATCTACTTCCTCAGCTGCGCGCTGTTGAAATGGAAGGTGGCAAGAATACCATTGCTACCATAGAGGTAGTAGCTGAAAGCGCGATCCAATCAGAACTTTCTTATCTGCGTTGGGCAAAATGGTTGTGCCCTAAAACTAGGGTGTCATGGATTTATAAACACATTGTATTGAAACCAGGAGCTGTTTTTTATGAATCAGACTTACTGGATACTAAGCAGCGGTTGTTGGCATTGGGTTGTTTTGCCAAAGTATCTGTTCATAAAAAAAATAATCCTGTTGAAAATGATGAACATGCCTTTGATATTCTTATACAAACCAAAGACGCTTTTCCTATAACTGCAGAAGTGAATATAAGTGAAGGTGCTTTATGTACCATAACGCATAACCATGTAGGGGGGTATGGGCATAAATTCATTCATCAATTTTTTTTAAAAAAAAGATGGGGGTATGGCTTAGGGTATGAATGGCCTCAACATCGTGGACGCTATCTTCTAGGAGGACAGTATTATAAACAAATAGGGGAAGATGATTTATATAGCTTTCGCGCTGGTAATGTTTGGTTGGGGAAAACCATAGCCATTACCCGTAAAATGGAGGCACCTTATGGGATAGTTGCGCTAGCGGACTATACAAAAAAGTTTTTAAAACCTCCTGTTGTTACAGCTATGTACCATAACTATAACATGGTTTTAGCCCATTTGGGGTTGGTAGACAATCGCTCAAGAATGATAAAAGGGGTCTATACCCTCCATAAACTAGAATCCTTACCCAGTGGTGGTTCCCTATCTCTGTTGTATGGTTATCAAATGGGTGAGTCGAATACTCGCCATTATTTGGGTTTTTGTGGTATAAAAAATATCATAACCTCCTCTTTAGGCTGCCTCCATCTAGCCTGTGAAATGGCTTCTTTCTTAAACAAGAAAAAGCTAGAAGAAGGCATAGTCAAGTTAGCCTTAGACTATGTTGGTCCCCACCTCAGCCTCTATAATGTTATGCGTCAGTTTATTTCTGTAAGCTATATAACCGGCTATCGAATGGCTGAAGGGGCTCGATTGGCACTGGGTAGGCGTGATCCAGAAGCTTTAGAAGAGCCCAGTGCGCATGAACTTTGTGGCATTACGCAACCTATTCAAACTCGATTGAATCTCTATGCAGCTAGCCTATTGCATAGACCTCTATTGCTACGGTCTATCTATTTTGCTGGTATAGCTTTTGGTAATTACCTCTTACTTTATGATCGCAATTATACCTTGATAAATGCTACTTTAGTGGATAACTATGGCATAGGGGTAAGATTTGAGCATTTTCGTAAAACTTGGCCAACAGTTGAATTATCGGTGGCCTATAGTCCTTTAGGAAGGAGTTTGAAACCAGGTTGGGGTCACCTTATCCCTATGGTAAGCATTTCTATGTGTGGGTTTAAGAACATAATCAATCATAAGCCTACGTTGGTTCAGTATAGTTAATGGGTATAGCATGGATATACATCTATTATATCAAAGGTATTTAACGGCTCGTTGTGTTACCATTGATTCTAAACAAGTTACCCCAGGCGCGCTTTTTTTTGCCATTCGAGGGAATCGTTTTAATGGCAATGCTTTTGCTGGAGAAGCATTAGCTCAAGGGGCAAGTTATGCCATAATTGATGATATTGACTATCTAGAACCCTCCCCTGCTTATATCCTAGTCGAAGATGCATTAGCCACCTTACATGCATTAGCTACCCATCACAGGCTACAGTATGGCCCCCACTTTCCTGTTATAGCCGTAACTGGCTCTTATGGAAAAACCACTACAAAAAATCTAATACATAGCGTGTTAACTACTACCTACCCAACGGTAGCTACCAAAGGCAATTTAAATACCACTATTGGTGTGGCATTAACCCTTTTATCTATGGATCAAGAGACAGCCATCGCTGTGGTAGAGATGGGGGCTAGTCAGTTGGGTGATATCAGACGTTGTTGTAGTATAGCACTGCCCACCCATGGGCTGATTACTGCCATAGGCGAAGCCCATTTAGATGGATTTGATACATTAGAAGGGGTATTAAAAGGTAAAGGTGAGCTATATGATTATCTCTATGCAACCCAAGGTATACTATTTTTAAATTCATTAGACCCGCTGCTAGCCTCTATAGCAGGTAAATTTACGAGCCCGATTACCTACCCGCAATCGAACGATTTTTTTTCTCTTGAGCTCGTTGCGCAAGCTCCCTATCTATCGTGTAAATCTATAGAAGGAAAAGTGTTAACTACCCATTTTTTAGGCAGCCCCCATAGGTATAATATCGCTGCTGCACTATGTGTGGCTAAGTATTTTAAGGTTCCCATGGAGCGCGCCTATGCCGCTATAGAGGGTTATATTCCCGTTGATCAACGCATGGAACTGGTAATGCAGGGGAACCATCAGTTTATTATAGATAGTTACAATGCGAGTCCTGCATCTGTGGAGGCTGCGTTAGATGCTTTGTTGCAGTTAAAGGTGGCTTATCGCGTGGTTGTTTTGGGTGATATGGCCGCATTAGGTGAACAGACGGCTATGTGGCACGACAAAATACTAGTACAACTCCACCACCCTGGTTTTGATTTGGTATTGCTGTGTGGTCCTTTCTTTGCTGTTGCGGCAAAAAAACAGCCCCATGCTAAGGTACATTGTTTTCTCACCAAAGAGGCCTTGCAGCTCTATTTATCTGGTCGTTCTTTCGATCATAGTGGGTTTTTATTTAAGGGAGCACATAGTTTACAGATGCATACATTGGTAAAAATTATTGAAAAATAGTAGCGTATTTAGATATTTTCAGAAATTCAATACGTTTTATGGCCTGAATATTTTATATTTCCATTATAGTTTGCTAAATTTATGGAAGTTTCCTTTTTGAGTATTGGATGGATGGGTGAGTGGCTAAAACCAGTAGTTTGCTAAACTGCCGTATAGGATAACTGTACCGGGGGTTCGAATCCCCCTCCATCCGCATTTTTTTGTGCGCTTGTAATTTTATCGGGGCGTAGCGTAGCTCGGTTATCGCGTCTGCTTTGGGAGCAGAAGGTCGCAGGTTCGAATCCTGCCGCCCCGACATCAGGTTGTTTCGAAAGGCCGATAAGCGCCAGCGCGCAAGGCGCTGAGGAGCGCAGGATCCGAGCGTACTATTTGTACGTGAGGATTCGAGCACCGGAGGCAACGCAGCGCCCTGGATACTTACAGGTTGTTTCGAAAGGCCGATAAGCGCCAGCGCGCAAGGCGCTGAGGAGCGCAGGATCCGAGCGTACTATTTGTAC